>CAIZHO010000192.1 GCA_903932805.1 uncultured Roseiflexaceae bacterium
GGCCAGGTGAGTATCCCGACCGATTTGGGCAGTGTACGGGCAATCGCCGCAGGTGCCAATCACTCGCTGGCACTCTTGAGCGATGGGACGGTGCGCAGTTGGGGCAATGCAGCGGGTGGTTTGGCGACAGTGCCTGCCAGTGCAACAGCAGTCGTCGCCATCAGCGCTGGGGCAGCGCATAGTGTCGCTCTCACGGCCAGCGGGACCGTGCTCGCCTGGGGCAGCAACAGTAGCGGGCAGACGACGGTCCCGCCTGGGGCCGTCGGAGTCATTGCGATTGCTGCAGGATCGAATCACACCCTCGCGATGACCAGCGATGGGAGCATCATTGCCTGGGGTGCAAATGGAGCGGGACAGAGTAGTATTCCGTAGAAAAAGCCACGAAACATCTAAATATTAGGACAAATACATTCGTCTTGTCAGTGTTGTCATTCTTTGACTTTGCTGATGAGGCGAATGTTGTGTATCTGCATGGTTTTTTCGACGGCTTTGCACATGTCATAAATCGTCAATCCGGCGACAGAAACAGCCGTAAGCGCCTCCATTTCGACCCCAGTGCGGCCGGTCGTTTGGACACGTGCCTCGATATCGATGCCGGTAGGACTCGCGCTGAGCGTGACCTCAATCGCTGTCAATGCAAGTGGATGGCAGAGTGGAATCAGATCTGCAGTCTTTTTGGCAGCCATAATCCCAGCAATCCGCGCAACAGCGAGCACATCGCCTTTGGGAAGCCCACCGGCGACAATTAAATCACGGGTTTGTGGCGTCATGATAACGTGCGCTGCAGCAACGGCGGTGCGCTTCTGATCGGGTTTTGCACCGACGTCGACCATGTGTGCATGACCAGCGGCATTCAAGTGGGTCAATTCTGGCATTGGGGTCGCTCCCGTGACTTTTGCGTGATTTTTTACGCCACCCAATTGTAGCATTTGTGCTGTTTTTGGTAAAAAACTGTTGCAATTTGTCCACATTGTGCATATAATGTTGATAAGTGGGGATGAGTGGGGAATAGTGGGGCAATTCACCTGCAAAAGGTGAGGCCACTCATGAGGGTCGCATGTTTCTCGGCGAACACGAGTATTCCATCGACGACAAAAATCGCATGGCCATACCGGCACGTTACCGCACGCTTGTGGGTGATGGGCTGGTGGTGACGCGTGGATTCGATGCGTGCGTGATGGGGATCCCGATGAACGTCTGGCGCATTTTGGCCGATCAAGTGAGTGGGTTACCGCCGAGCGAACCCAACACACGTACCTTGCAACGTCTGCTGTTTTCTGCGGCCACCGAGTGTGACCTCGACAAACAGGGGCGTATTTTGTTGCCGCAGACGTTGCGCGACTATGCCGATGTGGGTACATCAACGGTCGTCATCGTGGGTGTCAACAAGTATTTCGAAATCTGGTCACCGCAGCGCTGGCAAGAGCGTGTGACGGCGATGGATAGCGGGAACGATCACCTCTTCGCCCAACTCACCAGCATTAAGATCTAAACATGCAGACCTTCCAGCACACGTCGGTGCTCATGGACGAAGCAATGACTTTGCTCGACCCGCAGCGCGGAGGCGTGTATGTCGATGGCACATTGGGTGGCGGTGGTCACGCAGCAGCGGTATTGGCGCGGGCACCCCAGTCAAGCAGCCTCATAGGCATCGAACTCGACCCAGCAGCAATTGCTGCGGCCGATGCGGTGCTGGCCCCGTATGCACCGCGCTATCAAATTGTCCGTGGGAACTACGCCGATATGGCCGGTATTTGTCGTCGTGCTGGCGTGACTGAGGTGGCGGGGATCCTGCTCGATATTGGCGTGTCATCGCATCAGCTCGACACCCCAGAGCGCGGCTTTTCGTTCAAATACCCGGCAGCCCTGGACATGCGCCTCGACCCCGATGCACCGATCGATGCAGCGCATATCGTCAACACGTACAGCGAAGTCGACCTGGCCGACATCATTTTTCAGTATGGCGAAGAACGCGCCTCACGACGCATCGCCAAGCTCATCGTTGCGCAGCGCAAGCGTGCGCCGATAACGACGACGACTGAACTCGCAGACCTGGTGGCGCATGCACTCGGCGGTAAGCGGGGCAAAATCCACCCAGCAACGCGGACGTTCCAAGCGTTGCGCATCGCCGTGAACGGCGAGCTTGCTGTGTTGACCGCAGTCATCCCCGTTACTCTCGAGCTGTTGGCACGCGGCGGGCGGTTGGTGATTATCAGCTTTCATTCGCTCGAGGATCGCATCGTCAAACATGCCTTCCGTGATGTATGTTCCCAGAGCATGGTCAGGCGGTATCGTCTATTGACCAAGCATCCACTCACCGCGAGCGATGCAGAACTCGCCGCGAACCCACGCAGTCGCAGTGCCAAGATGCGTGCCATCGAGTATGTCGGGTAGAGGGAGGGGCAGATGAACGCAACCATCAATCAACTCACAAATGATCACACCGTTGAAGTCGAAGCGACCCCGGTGCACATCCCCCCATACCGCATGGGGTACGCATTGTTGCGTGCACAGTCACTGCTGGGTTTTGTTGCATTGGTTATTCGCTGCGGTATCGCGGTCATGCTGTTGCCTGCCCTGTTGTCCCCTGCCCAGACCGGTCGTTGGTATGCGTTGATCCCACTCGTCTACTTTTGTTTCAGCCTGTTGGCAGTGCGCATACCTCAGACGAATGCATCGGTACGCACCGTACTTGATGGGCTGTTTGTGTTCTTTTTTGTGAATCTGACCGGTGGTATTGATCGCGATGCGGTGGTGTTGCTGGCGGCGGTTATCGCGTTGGCAATGATCGAAGACGGGGTCCGTGGCAGTGTCATCGCTGCGTGCCTTGGGCTGATGGGAGTGTTGCTGAGTGCAGTGATTGCATTGCCACTGGTGCCGCCGGCACTGCCGATGGCATTGTTGACTGTGTTTGTGACCGGGGTTGCCTGTAGTTGGCTCGGTGCGATGACCGAACGCCTCGTGCAGTATGTCTGTACGGGAGTGCAATCCCATCACCAACCCGCACAGCCTGCAAAGGATCACCATCACCCCCATGCATGGGCAGGCGACATCGAGCAACTCCTCAAAATAAGCAATCCGCAGCAGCTCTTGCGCGCTGCCAAACACTATGCGCGTTCGGTTGCAACTGTCCCGGTAGATATCCAGGTAGGGACAATGCGGATGGGGAGTGTAGGCACTGACGCGACGCGGATTGTCTGTGAGGCTGGTGGGCAGCGGGTAGTGCTGACCGTCCATTGCACCCCTGCGCGCATCCCTGCAACCGTGAGTGGCACATTGCGGGTTATCGGTCATATCGTTGCCCGGCAATGGAATGTCCCGGTGCACATCGTCGAAGCGGTCGATGTCACCCCGACGCAGCCGATGTTGACCAGTGTCTCGACATGGGAGACCCTCGACATCCCAAGCGCGGGCGATGCACCCGTCATCTGCGAAGAAACAGCCGCACCGACCATGCCGTTGCAACAGGCAGTCCTGACGGTGGAACTGCCAGAACCAGGCGAACTCCACCCCAAACGGCGTCAACGTGCCCATGTTGCACAATCGCAGCTCGATTTGTGGATCTAACCGATGGAAGCAGGAACCATCATGCTCGTGAGTGACCTGTTGGATCGACTGCAATTTGTGCAGCTCATCATGGCTGGGATCTTCTTTTTGTGTGGGGTAATCATGCTCATCGGTGGCATGGCCATCGTGATGAATCGGATCTACCGCGAGACCATGCGCATGATGTCTGCCCAATCTGGTCGCTTACAGGGCAAATCACTCATCGATTTGGGAGTGCCTGCTGCCATCGAAACGACGTTGTCTTTGGCATCGGTCGTGAGTAGATTGTTGCATACCGCGTTGGGTATCGGGATTTTTCTGGCGGTCCTTGGTGCAGCGATCTGCACGGCGAGCTTTTGGATGACGACGCAGATTATGCAGTAGAGACCAATGATCGACACGACGACGTGGCTCAAAACTTACGTTCAGGCCGTGGTGGCACACGCTGCGAGTACCGCAGTACGTGGGCTGCCCATACTGTCGTTGACGAACGAAGGGAACGAGCGCGGACGTGCCAATCCGGTGAGTCTGCGGCAGCTCCTCGAGCAACAGCCACGGGTTCTCGTGGTTGGTCCGCCGGGTGCAGGCAAAAGCACCTGCCTGCTGCAAACCGTACTTCACTATGCCGATGTGCACGTAAGCGATGGCCGTGCTACCAAATCTAAACAGCAGACGTTGCTCCCGATCTATGTCGATATGGGACGGTACCGTGATTCGATAGAACAAACCATTGCCGATTGTTACGCGATCCCCATGCCGCCTGCATGGCGCGAATTTGCCAGTATGCCACTGGTGTTTTGTATTGATGGCCTCGAGTTACTCCCGTCGGCAATCCAACTGACCGCCCTGTCGCATATTGCTGCCTTGATGAGCACTATGGGTCCGCAAGCTCGCTGGGTGCTGTCGTGCCGGAGCGAGGCACTACCGTTGTTCCGCCCGTGGTTCAGCAGTGCAGAGGTGCGCACTCTACGGCCATTGACCCCCAAAGAAATCATTGCAACAGCCCGGAGCCTGTGCGGTGAAGGTCTCGCACAGGCAATCGAACAAGACGACGCAGTGGCGGCTTTGGCCAGCCGTCCACGCTGGTTTGCGACGTTGCTAGAGCTCCAACGGACCGGCGCGTATGCCGGGGTGGCCTTCCGGAGCCGCTGGATGTGGGAGTGGTTAACCGCTACATTGACCGCGGTCAATGTTGATCCAGTACCTGCGTTAGCCCTGTTGGTCAGTCTGAATCAGCAGTTTGGCGAGCAGAGTGATACATGGGCTTTGGTCGATGTGGTACTGCGATTGCGTATCGGCGGGCAAAATACCGCCACGCTGGCGCAACAACTGCTCGGTGCCCCTGCCAGCGAGGGTGACATCATCGCGTTGCGCGGGCTAGTAGCGGCGGGCATTATCTACTTTGACTACGAGCAGCAAGCGTTGTCATTTCGTCATCCGCTGATCCGATCGGTTGTCCGTGCCAAACAATGGAACATGCATGCACCGACAGAGTGGAGTGTGACGCAGATTGCAAGCGACGAGGATGCACTCGCCATCGCCGTTGATATGAGCGAAAACCGTGCTGCGGTGTTGCGCCGGTTGTTTGAACTGGGGATGATTCGCCCCGCAGTCAAAGCGGTTCTCAATAGCGGTGAACGTGAGCGTGTCGAAGGACTGCTGCAATCTGCGGGTGTCAAGACTGCCAGTATGCGCATTGCAGTCGCTGATATTCTGCAACAAGAAGGGGCAATCGGCCATGCCCGTACCCAGCTCGAAGGAATTTCGGGTGAACAGCGTCAAGATGTCGATGTAGTCCGCCGCATCGCCGAATTGGCACTCTCGCAGGGTGATTGGACGGCAGCGGTACAAGCATTCGAATTACTGTGTTCGTTGCGTCCTGATGACCTCGCTGCCCGTACCCAGCTCGGCGTAGCCTATGGCAAACTCGGTTCACTCGAAGCGGCAGCACAGTCGTTGCAATCTCTGATGACGATTTATCGTCGGCAGAGTGCGACGGTGGCGCATGAATTGGGACAAATCTATGTGCGCCAACACAATTACCCAGCCGCGTTGACTGCATTTGATCAGGCACTCGCAGATGTCCAAGACGATCCGTCATTGTATCGCGCCAAAGGCGCAGTCCTCGAGTCGTTGCGTCGTTTTGATGATGCCAACGCCTTACTCCAGGGAGCATTGGGGCGTTTGGGTGATCAGCCCGAGTTGCTGGCAGCGTTGGGGCGTGTCTGTCTCGAGCGCGGTGACCCTGCCAAAGCACAGTATTACCTCGAAAAGTCGATTGCACTCGCCCCAAATGATGCGCAGAGTCATGCGGCGTTAGGCCGTGTGCGTACCGCCAACGGTGACCACCATGGTGCCCTGACATCGTTGCAACGAGCGGTAGCACTCGAACCAAACGACGAGACACTGTATATTGCGCTGGGGAACGCGAGTGCCGCGGTTGGTCATGGCGAGGATGCGGTCAGTGCGCTCCGCAAGGCAGTCGCGATTGCACCCAAAAGCATCACCGCACAACGCCATTTGGCACAACAGTTGCAGGCACATGGGGCCAGCGATGAGGCAGTCCAGATTGTCCGTGCTGCGCTGAGTCAGTCGGGTACCGACGCAGACCTGCAGAGCGACCTCGCCGGATTGCTCTGGCAACGCGGTGAATACGATGCGGCCTTGGCTACCTATCGCAAAGCAATTACGCTGACCCCGCATCAGAGCACCCACATGCATACGATGGCCAAAGCGTTGAGCGACGTTGGGCGCTTCCGTGAGGCCGCAGAGGTCTACAACAAAGCAATTGGGATCGATGCAGACAACGTAGAATTGCTCATCGATGCGATTCGCGTCTATGAACATTTGGGCCAAATCGAGCAAGGCGATGCGCTCATCCAGCGTGCCCTGATCCATCACGGCGATGATGCCCGTCTGCTCCGGACCGCCGCCGGCTTTGCGATGCGCCGCGGCAAGCTGAAGCGGGCGCGGAGCTATATTGCCAAAGCACTGTGGCAGAACCGACATGACGATGCCACCTGGTTGCAGGCAGCGCAATTGCACATCGCCGAACGTGCCTGGAAGCCCGCCATTGCCGCGGTGCGGTTCATCGGCGATGTCATGCGGTTCCCCCACGCGCTCGAAGTCCTCGGTCAGGCATTGGCAGGCGCCGGCAAATACGATGAAGCAATGGCGACGTTCGAACAAGCATTGCGTCAGACCCCCGAGTCAGCGTCGACCCTGCTGGCATACTCAAAATCCATGGCCCAAAACGGCCGGTTTGATTTTGCCTATGAACAGGCCCGCAAAGCGTATCTGGTCAATTCGAACGATATCGACATCATCTTGCAGATGGCACGTATGGGGCTCGAAACGAACCGCAGCAGCGAAGCGCTCGAGCTCCTCGATACCGCCGCAACGCATGCTCCCCAACGGGTCGATGTGCTCAGCACACGCAGTCGCGCACTCCAGCAGCATGGCTTGCTCGACCAGGCCGTCGCTGTTGCGCGGAACGCACTCAACATTGATAGCCAGTCGATCGACGCTCTGTTGGCCGCTGCATCAGCATTTCTGGGGGTCCAACGGCATCACGAAGCACGTGATTTGTATGCCCAGGCAGTCCAACTTGACCCCAATCAACCCGAAGTGCTGGCAGGACTTCGCGATGCAGCCTTGCTCGCCGATGATTTGTCGACGGCAGCAGATGCCGCGCAACGACTCGTTGCGTTGGCACCCAAATCTGCAGAGCACCATTTGCGCCTCGGTGAGGTACTGATTGCAATCGGTGTCCCCGAAGCAGCAATTATTGAACTCCAGCAGGCACTCGATCTGGAGCGCCAAAACCCGACCACCAAAACCAGCTCGCGCCCGTTGCGTGGCACCGCCTATGCCCGTATGAGTGCCGCCTATGCCAAAAGCACACGCTGGTCTGAAGCACGCGAATGTGCGGAGCATGCGGTGCAGGCGGATGCGAACCTGCCCGAACACCACGCGCTGTTAGGGGATGCACTGCTCGGGCTCGGACAGCGCGTCGCGGCTGTTGCGAGTTATCGCAGTGCGGTTGCGTTGCGGCCCGATTATGCGCCATGGCAGTTTATCTTGGGACATCTGCTCTATCAGACCGGCGCAGATCGCGAAGCTGTCGGGGCACTCAAAAAAGCGGTCGCACTGACTGACCGGCCAGATTACTTGCACGCATTGGGGTTGGCACATTTGGCATTGGGAGAAAGCAAACCTGCCATTGCAGCCATCGAACATGCCATCAAACAACGCCCTGAAGCGCACCATTGGCGCGCTGATTTGGCTGACGTACACGCACAGCGCGGGTGGTACAAAGAGGCCATCAACGAAATCGACCGCGCCCTCGACATCGCCGGTGATCACCCAGCCCTGTGGCGCAAACGGGCCGAATTGTTGTTGCGCAATAATCAGGTCGAGGACGCGTCGGCAGATATCATCGAAGCCCTGCGACGGGACGGCAACGATGTGAAGTCGTTGACATTGATGTCACAAATCATGCTCCAGAGTGAGAGTCTCGATCGTGCCCTCGAAGCTGCTGACCGCGCAGTGTCGGTCCACCCTGATGATGCCCAAGCTCGTCATCAGCTCGCCTCGGTGTTCACCACCTTGGGTCGCGATGGCGAGGCTATCCCCCATATGATCGCAGCACTGCGATTGCGTGATCAGCAGTACGAATGGTGGGTAGAACTCGCCGACAACTACGAGGCTGTCCACGATATCCCCAATGCAGCGCAATGTATGGCACGCGCAGTGGATCTGATCCCGAATGACGTCAATTTGGCCTATCGATTGGGTGTCTTGGCGTTCCAAGCGGGCGACTACGAAACAGCCGAAGCCGAGTTGCAGCGCGTGGTCACGGCATTGCCGACCTCGGCATCTGCAATTGCCTGTTTGGCCGATGTGGCACTCGCCCAAGGTCGGTTGGCCGATGCCTATAGTTTGGCGCGCCGTGCAGTCGACCTGCAAGCTCAGGTAAGCGAGCATTGGCGCGTGTTTGCGCGAGTGCTGCGTGGCCAAGGCGAGTACGAAAAAGCCCTTGCAGCGGCGCGCAATGCATACGAGCTCGAACGTGATTATGCACCATCCGCCCTTATGTACGGGCTCTTGCTCCTCGATTTTGAGTTGGTCGATGATGCAGTCCCTGTCTTTACCGCTGCCGTCAACGCCGATCCGAGTCTGGCGGTCTATCACATGTGTTTGGGGATGGCGCTGCGGCAGCAGACCCCGCTCGCCAAAGACTTCGAGGCGTTTGTCAGTCAACCTGCAGACATCCATGTGAAACTCACTGCTGCACTGCAATCGTTCGACCGCGCGTTGACCATCGAAGGCGATAATCCGCGTTGCTTTTTTGAGCGCGGTATTGTCTTGCAGATGCTCGGGCGCCACCCAGAAGCAATCGCGACGTTCGATGCAGCAGCCTCGTTGCAGGGTGATGTCCACCCACGGCCGTTGAGTGGCGACGCCAATGATGCGAGTGCCCTCGACAAAAACGATCTGGCCGCACACATTCGGCAACGCCGTGCGCTTTCGTTGGCGCTGGTTGGCCGTGCCGCCGATGCCATGGTAGATATGCGCTATGTCTTGGCAGTTGCTCCGTTATCGATGCACGATCAGTACTTGTATGGTCGCGTGGCATTTTTGGCAGATGATTTGAACGAAGCGCTTGCTGCATTGGCAAACGCTGCTGCAAGCATGCCCGACTCTGCTGTGGTGCAGCAATGGTACGGTATGTTGTTGCTCAAACGTGGTGCACTGCGTGAGGCGACACCGATCCTCGAGCGTGCCAATGACCTCGCCCCCGGCAATGGCTCTATTAATGCTGCATTACGTGATGCCTACATCGCCGAAAATCGCATCGATCGGGCTATCAGTGCCGCCCACCGAGCGTCACGGTTCGACAGCAGTAATCCCGATAATCACTATCAGCTCGCGAAACTCTATGTCGATACCCATCGCTTGCGCGAAGCACGTACCGCCGTCATGGCGGCGATCGCTCTCAAAAACGACGTTGTCGCCTGGCATATGCTGCTGGGCGATATCTGCCAGCAGGTCGGGATGTTTGATAACGCCCGTAGTGCCTACCTGAGCGCCACTGCGCTTGATCCCGATGGTACCAAACCACTCTACGCACTATCTCATTTGCTGGTCTTGCAAGGCCGCATCAACGAAGCCATTACCAACCTCGAACAAGCACTCCTCCGTGATCCCCAAAATGCAAGCTGGCATTACGAACTCGGGCAACTCTACGAACAGCGTGGCGATCGCTCTGCGGCGCTCGAATCATATCGGCGTGCAGTTGAGTTTGGCGGCGACAAAGCCCAATACTATCGTGAATTGGCCAAACTCGAAGCCAAAATCGCCCCCAAAGAAGCCCCTGTGGCACCGGTGGCGGACGAAATCCAACGGTCTGTTCATCGCTTCCAAAACGAAGATGAAGTGTTTTTGGCAATGGGTGATGTCAACATGGCGCAAGGTCGGTATGACGCCGCCCTTGAGCAATTTACGCATGCATATGCGATCGCACCGACCAAGCCCGATGTGCTCTGGCGCTATGGGAATGCGCTCTGGCATCTCGGATCTGCAGTCGAGGCGCGCCGTGTGTATGAATCGGCTATCAAATATGATCGGCGCTGCGTACAGGCCTATGTCGGTCTCGCCCGCATTGCGTTGGCAGATACGCAGTACCAGTCTGCCCTCGATCATTTGCGGATTGCCTGCGAATTAGAACCGCATGCCGTTATCCACAAAATCGAACTCATCGAGACTTTGATTGCGCTCAAAAAGCCCGAAGAATGCACTGCACTGTTGCCGCAGGTGCTCAAAACGCTGCCGGCGGATGTTGCAATCTTGCAACGGTTTGCAGTCATTGCCATCGCCTTGGGTATTACCGCAGAAGCAATCAGTGCACTCGAACGGGCACTGAGCATCGATGAGAACAATGCTGATACCCATTGCTTGTTGGGTCGTGCCTACAAACAAAGTGGGAACGGGCAGAAGGCGCAGATTTCGTTCCGACGCGCACTCAATCTGAACCCAGAGCTCAAGGAAGCCCAAAACGGCTTGAGTTTGCTCGGCCCGTTGTCTATTCTGCGGCGGCGCAAACCGCCCACGCTCTGATACCCATAGACGGACGAGGAGTCTCGGTGATGGAACGACGCAAGAGCGAGACAATCAACGCACACCCAGCAACTGCGCCACGTGCGCCAGTGGTCAGCGCTGTGCCGGCTCATGATCAGCACCTCCCCGACGCACCCACCTTTGCTCAGGTCCGCCGTGCCTGCGAGCACGCCATTCGGGCCGGCGATCACAAAATCGCCTGGCGTGTTGCACAGGTCCTGATTCGCCGCTTCCCCGATGCGCTCGCACCAAGCATGTTGCTTGCTCGTGCATTGGTAGCAGGCAACCAACACGCGATGGCAGTCCAACACTATAAGTTCCTCATCAAGCGAAATGTCACAGATGCATCTGCCTGGACCGGACTCGCAGACGTACTGACGGGCTGCGGCAGTAGTCACGCAGGGACCGTCGCTCTGCAACGTGCGTACTGTGTCGACCCTCTCGATGCCGAGGGGAATCCGCGCGAGGGGATCACGCACATCCCCCACAGTCATGGAATTTTGTTGCTCAAGCGCGGGAATGCCGTTTTGGCCGCCACCGAACTCAGCAACGCACTCAAGACCGTGCCCCATCGTGCTGATATCCGCTGGTACGCTATCGATGCACTGCGCCGTGCAGGGAACCTCGACGAAGCGCGCAGATTACTGTCGCATCATGATTTTGACCCAGAGCCTGAGTTCCCTGTCTTGCTGTTGCGTGTCGCACTCAGTACTGCCCTCGATGTCATCCAAGTCACCCGTGAACAGATCGTAGCGATGGATCCCGATGGGAGCTATACGCGTGCGTTTTTTGGAGCTGATTCTGTTCCCTTCCGCATCCCTGCAGTTCCTCGTGTGCGTTGGGATGCCGAACTTGCAAAGCTTCAGACGTATCTCGACGCTGATGAAGATGTTCAATTGCGTGCTGAGAGTGGAACCGAACTTTCGCAGCCGGCTGCGCCTGAACCTATCCTCCCCACAGCACCCACACCACACGTGCCCGTGTTGGCCGCCAATGATGGTCAGGTACACCTGATCATCGGCAATCGAACGGTGCTCCAACGCCGCTTTGGAGCAGACGGTTTTCGCCGTATCGAAGACCAGCTCACCGCAGTCTGTGCAGTATTGCGTACACAAGGGATGACCATCTGTCGTGGCTACATCGATGTAGCGCAGACGCTGACCGTGGGTGATATGCACTTTACTGCACCAGTACCCGTAGATCCGATGGCGGTGCGAGATTATATACGTCAGGTCGCGGCTCACTGTACCGCGGCGCAGGTCGAACTCGCAACTGTGGTCCTGATTGGTGGGGATGAGTGTATCCCCTTTCATCGCCTGAGTA
>CAIZHO010000193.1 GCA_903932805.1 uncultured Roseiflexaceae bacterium
GTCGAATGCCGTAGGTGAACTCGGCCTCGGCGACACCAATAATCGTGGTGATACGGTCGGCGAAATGGGGGACAATCTCTCTTACGTCGACCTGGGGACCGATAGAACTGCTGTTTCCCTTTCTTTGGGTGAATTGTTCAGCTGCGCACTGCTCGATAACGCGACCGTCGTCTGTTGGGGTCGAAACGACTTCGGTCAATTGGGCAATGGTTCGACCGACAACATCGGCGATGCTCCAGGCGAAATGGGCGATTCATTGGTACCTGTCGATGTCGGCACGGATCATACCGTAGTCAGCATGGTGAATCATCAGTATGGTATCTGCGCATTGTTGGACAACGCATCCATCAAATGCTGGGGCTTAAATTCAGTGGGCCAGTTGGGAATAGGAGACACTGTCAACCGTGGCGACGGAGTAGGGTTGATGGGTGACAATCTGCCTGTTGTCCCGTTTTCTGCTGATTTGACCCCCGTTGAACTCGCGGGTGTGACTGGTGCAACCTGTGCACGCTTCGACGATGGTACGGTGCGCTGTTGGGGACTCAATCTTTTTGGCGCGTTGGGGACGGGTGATGCGCTGGATCGCGGTGATTCACCCGGCGAGATTGCTGCCCTGGCCGCAATCGATCTGGGCAGTGGTCACACCGCCAAACGTATATTTGGAGAAAATGGATTTTCTTTTTGTGCGCTCCTCGACGACGATTCGCTCAAGTGTTGGGGCGACAACTCCGATGCCAATCTGGGCATTGGAATAAGCACAACCGACACTTTATGGGGGAACGCAACGGGCGAGATGGGCGATAATCTGCCCGCAATCGACCTCGGTACGGGCGTGAATGTCAGCACGCTGAGTATCGGCGAAGGCTTCCGCTGTGCAATCATGAAGAGTAGTACCGCCGTCAAATGTTGGGGCAAGAACAACTACGGACAGCTCGGCATCGAATCCACGTATGCCGCATGGGGTGAATACCCTGATGCCACGATGGGTGACTTTTTGCCCTATATCCGCCTCGGCAGCATCATCCCCAGCACGTTGACACCAACCAAAACCGCAACCCAGACGCTCACGTTGACCCCATCGCTCACCAAAACTCTCACCAAGACACCAACCAAGACACTCACCAAAACACGTACCAAGACATCAACCAAGACACCAACCAAGACGCTCACCAAAACACGTACCAAAACACGTACCAAAACCCCATAAGGCACACGGCTCTCTATTGCAAATCACACCGCACGTGCCAAGGCACGTGCGGTTTTGTACGTAACACACAGAATGCCTCTCTGCACCGCATCTACCCTTGGTAGAATGATGTAGCATACAAAAGAATTGGAACTCCATGCCAGCAAACCGCACCACGTTGACGCGCTATAACCTCGACGACGTCGTGGTGGCTTTTGGTGCGACACACCGTCCGCTCCGGCGCGCACTGGTGCGTACTATGGCATGGTGGCCCGCATATCGGTTGGCACAGACGCTCGTCGAGGCAGACGAACGTGCCGCCACGGTCGGCATCGCAGCAGCATGTGCACACCTGGTCACCCGCATAGCTGGTGCTACCGAGCCCATTGGGGCAGCATGCATCCCAATCACGGGACCACTCATCTGTGTGGCCAATCACCCAGGCTTGGTCGATGCCCCAGCACTCGTGCAGACCATCGGTCGTGACGATGTGCGGATCATTGCCGCCGAACGCCCGCTGTTGCGGGCTATGCCCGGCTTTGCCCCCTACCTCATCGAAGTCCCAGATGCCGGTCCCGGTCGCGCCCATGCACTACGCGCGGCAGTGCGCCATGTGCGGGCGGGTGGTGCGTTACTCACCTTCCCCGCGGGCCGGATCGAAGCAGACCCGGCAGTCCTCGACGACGCCCAGGCGACCCTGCCGCTCTGGTCCGACATGCCCGCAATCCTGCGCCGCGCCGTACCCAATGCCACCGTCGTCGCTTTGTTGGTCAGCGGGGTGACGTCAGCACGCGCGCTCCACCACCCCTGGGTGCAACGCGTCCCCGTGCGCCGCGATCGCGAATGGCTGGCAGCGACCCTGCAACTCATCATCCCCTGGTTCCGCGCGCCGGTGGTGCGTGTCCGTGTGACCGACGTTGCGCCCCTCGATGGTGTGGGAGCGGCGATGTTTCAACTTTTGTATGACGAACGCCGTGCCCGCGGCTTACCCCCGCCGGTACGGAGCGAGGATCTGCCATGACGGTTATTGTCTGGATTCATGCCGATTGTCTACGCCGCGAGTGTGCGGCCTTCCAACAATACCCCACAGCCCCTGCCGTATTCGTCTGGGACGACGTGGTCTTGCGTGGCTACGGGCTCAGTCTCAAACGCATGGTGTTTTTGTACGAATGTCTGCTCGACCTCGATGTGGCCATCTATCGCGGCGATGTCGCAGCCCAGGTACGTGCGTTTGCGGTCCTACACGACGCATACCGCGTTGTGACCATGGCGACCGTGGCCCCACGCTTCGCGACCATCGTGGCAGATCTGCGCACGACGCATACGGTCGAGGTGCTCGCCGACGAACCATTTGTCGACACGCCGGCAGACCTCGACATCGCCCGCTTTTCGCGCTATTGGTCCCGTGTGCGTGGCGATGTCCTGCGCAAACCGACCCAACGCGGGTTATTCGACGAGGTGTGACGGGGGAGCTGTCCGTTCGCTACTCGCCGCATACGGCGTCGGCACATTGCGGGGGATCATTTTGCGCATCAAATGCCATTGACTATTGCCCAGCACCAACCACCCAAACACCGACTGGCGTTTGCCCACAATCAAATACCCGCTCTGTTGGTACAACGCGATGGCTGCCGGGTTGCTGGCACTCACAAAGAGGCATACCGAATGTATCGCTAGTCGTTGCGCCTCGCCGACCGCGTGCTGCAACAACGCACTCGCGATGCCCAGCCGACGGTGGGTATGCCGCACCGCAACGTCCGAGATGTACATTTCGTTGGCGCTGATGTGATAATCCACCAACGACAGAATCGCCAGCGCATAGAACGCCCGCCATATCCCCAACGCGCGCATGAACAGCCACTCGACCGGGATCAGGGGCAACGCCCGACTCGTGATGCGCGCGCGCAAAGCAATCGTAGCAACCACCGCTCCATCCACCTCGGCGACCCAAATTCCTGACAAGCCGGCACTGCCCTGGCGCTTCCAGATCTCTTGCATCAACGACACACCCGCCGCATATCGCCGTTCACCAAATGCCGCCAAGAACGTATCGTGGAAGGCATCACTATGCACATCGACCAGCGCGGCGATGTCGCCCCCATGGGCACGGCGTATCGTGATATCTGGACGATCGGCGCTCATGCATCAAACCGCAAGCGCGTGCGACGACCAATGGGTGCTGGGGTAACCTGCGTCAACGATTCGGAACCGTAGAACCACCACCACAAAAACGCCGGTACACGCGTCATCCCACCACCTTGGCTGGCATGGCACCTCCAGGCAGCGATTTTGGCAGGGATGACGTGCCGACAGTCGACGCTCGTGGTAATCGGCGTGGCTTCTTCGGCGACACGGACCACATCGATGTCGCCGTTGCGCCCAAAGGCACGTGGGTTTTTGCCCAACAACCGCATCACCCCAATGATGACCCGCAATAACGACGTCGAAAACGTCGAGTAGTACACCTCTGACACCTGCCATTTGGCCTGTGCCAACGCCAATGTCGTCGCATGATGGATGGCAATGTGATCGGGATGTCCATAGCCACCATACGGTGGGAAGGTAATGAGGTACTGTGGCTCGAACGCATCAATAATCGCAGCCACACGTTCGGCGACATCGGCCAGCGGCGCCATCACCAATGCCTCGGGGTGCATATTGTCGGGCGTGCCCGGCATGTTACTGTCGCGATAATTGAGAAAATGTACCGCACCGAGATCAAGCGCCTCGGCAGCGGCGAGTTGCTCTGCAGTCCGAAGCGCACGGACGTCTGCGTGTGCTGCCAAAAAATGCTCGTCGACGGTGCCGCATTCGCCCCGCGTGGCACAGATATAGTGCACCTCGACCCCCGCAGCACGCGCCGCCAGAATGATACCTGCGTTCCCAAAGGCCTCGTCGTCTGGGTGTGCATAGACCACCAACAAACGTTTGGGTGCGGTCACTGGGCGTCGTTCGTACTGCTCGGTTTGCGGGCGAAAGA
>CAIZHO010000194.1 GCA_903932805.1 uncultured Roseiflexaceae bacterium
ACGCGACGGTGTTGATTCGCCTGGACGGCGATCAGAACCCAACAGGAGGATAGTGACCGGTTGGGTGAATGTGGTCAGCACTGGGGCAGGTTGCGTCGGTTGATCTGCAGTCATGGTTGGGATGATGGAAGTGGGGAGCGGCTCGGGAGCAGCACTGGGTGGTGTACTGATCACCCCGAGGTTAGTGTAGATGCGGGCGACGTTGCGGATGAGTGCGGCACCATCACCGCCGTAGATCGCCAGCAACGCGACCAGTAGACCACCGACAATAATCAATGCCCACGTAAACGCACCAAAGCTGCCAACGGGTGGTCGTGCAAGTGGCTTGGCAGGCACAGCGGCGGCGGGCTCTGGTTGTGGGAGGTCGGATGGTGTGGGGGGAGGAATCGCCGCGGGAGTTGTCGGAGCGGGGGTTGTCGGAGCTCCCGGGCGTTTGAGGAGCATGACCAGCATCTCACGAGTGGATGCACGGGTGCGGGGCGACAGGAGTCCCCCGAGCAGGGTATGATGCGTGCCGTAGAGTGCATGCGTGCAGTCGGCACATTCGGCGAGGTGTGCATCGACAAGGAGTTGTTGGGGACTGCCGGGGGTGAGTTTTTGGGATCGCACCAGTGCGCGGATGCGTTGGCAGTCGTTGGACATAATTGTATCCACACCGAACGGTTTGTTGGTTAGCGGTCATTGTAGCATGTTCTGCTTTGACATGACCAGTTCCATGTGCTACGATAGGGAGGCGATGGCGACGTCGCCAAGTGGTAAGGCAGAAGTCTGCAAAACTTCCATTCACCGGTTCAAATCCGGTCGTCGCCTCCATTGACCCCTTCGGAATCGTTGCCGGTTCTGCAGGGGGTTTCTCTTTTGGTGGTGCGAAGGAGGTCAACATGACCGGCATTGACATCACGACCCTCGACTACGATGCGCTTTGTGACCTGCGCGATGCGGTCGCGCAGCGGATTTTGGAGCTCAAGCACTCCCCGCAACTCCGCCTCGAGGACTCACTCCGATTGTTCGAAGAGACCAAACTCGCGCTGAGCGAGCGTGGTGTGACCTGGCACTCGCTCGAACGCTGGCAGTGGATGGACGGCGAGGTACGCTTTTGGGTCAATCCCACCGATCAGGGACGCTATGCGACGGGCTGGTACCCGCTCAAAGACCTGATTGCATGGCTGTCGAACCAGGGGCCAATCGTGCGCGGGTACACGCCAACACACGGCGGTGATATCCCCATCCAGTGGATTGCCGTCGATGGTGACCGAGATTGATATGGACCGTGAGCGAGAATACCAGCATGTGACGACCCCGACACTGCATGCAGTGGTGGTGTTTTGGTGTGGGAGGGTACCGTGCCGTTGACCGCAATCCAATCACTCGCAGCCAAGCATATCGGTGTGGCCATCGTGTCGTACAACACGGTCGACCTGCTCCGCGCGTGTTTGCAATCGTTGGCAGATTGCACGGTTGGCGTCGGTGTGGTGGTGGTCGACAACGGTTCGACAGACGACAGCGTGGCCATGATGGCGCGTGAGTTCCCACTGGTGACGGTGCTTGTGCCGGGCGAGAACCTGGGGTTCGCCCGCGGGACCAATCTGGCGATGCGCCGTCTGCTGGCCGATGCGCCTGCGTTGCAGTACGTCTTGATGCTCAATCCCGACACCGTCGTGCACGCCGGCGCACTCGAGGAGCTCCTGGCATTTGCCGTTGCACACCCGCGCGTCGGTGTCGTGTCGCCGCGGCTGGTCAATCCGGATGGGTCGTTGCAGCGCGGCGTTTTTCGCTTCCCCACGCCACTGATGACGCTGTTTGACCTGTTCCCCCCGGGCGAGGTGTTGCCCGGGCGGTTCTACGATTCGTGGTGGCATGGGCGCTATCCCCAAGAGGCCGCTGGTACGGCGCCGTTTGCAGTGGACCACCCATTGGGTGCGGCGATGCTGACCCGGGTGTCGCTGTTGCAGACGGTGGGCATGCTGGACGAAGATTACTTCATGTATGTCGAAGAAGTCGATTGGTGCATGCGCGTGCGCCGCGCCGGCTGGGCCATCTGGCAACAACCGGCAGCGGTCATCACGCATGTGGGCGGTGCATCATCGCGCCAGTTCCGCGCTGCCATGACCCTGGCACTCTGGCGCAGTCGGATGCGCTACTGGCAGCGCTGGGCGACGGGCCGCGAGCTCTGGTGGCACCGGTTCTTCTTGCGCATGGGGTTGTGGCGCATGCGATTCGTTGCCACGACCGCGCGCCGCCGCGGGGTGTTGAGCGCCGCCCACGAGGCCGAATTGCAGGCCGTTTATCGCACATTGAGTATGCTATGACTGTGCCGCTGAGTGTGGCGATTATCGCCAAAAACGAAGCACGCCATCTCGCCGCCGCCTTGCAGAGTGTGACCGGCTGGGTGGCCGATGTGTTGGTGTTGGTCGATGCAGCGACGAGCGACGAGACGGCGGCGATTGCGGTGGCACACGGCGCACGGGTCGAACTGGCGGCGTGGCGCGGGTTCCCCGCACAACGCAATCTCGCGTTGGAACTCTGCCAAC
>CAIZHO010000195.1 GCA_903932805.1 uncultured Roseiflexaceae bacterium
CAACATTGCTGTCGCGCTCCGTAAAGAACCCACAATTGTGGATGCTGTCAAGGACGTTATCATCATGGGTGGGGCAGTTCGCGTCGATGGAAATACGACGTCGTTAGCTGAATTTAACTTTTTTGTGGATCCCCATGCCGCGCATATTGTACTCACCAGCGGGATGCCTATTACCCTTGTTCCATGGGACATCACTCGAGATGTGATGCTCCATCAACATCACATCGACCGATTGTTGGCTATCGATTCGCCGGTGACACAGTTTATTGCCGATGCGACACGCTTTTATTTGGACTTCCATTATGCGAGTTTTGGTGTCGCGGGGTGTTCGATTAATGACCCGGTCGCGCTTGCGTTGGCATTTTGGCCCGAACTCGCAACGACGCAAGCAGTGCGTGTGGATATCGAATACACCAGCGAACTAACGATCGGCAAAACGGTATTGAGCTATGTCGGAGACACCAGCCACCCGCCACGTGACACCGACATGACCGGCTTCGCTGCGACCGAATGGCCAGCAACGTGGCGCTCGATGACGCGACCGCAGCCCAACGTCCGACTCGTTACCCATTTCGACGGCGATACATTCATCGAGCGCTTTGTGCAGCGCATGGAGGCTCTGGCGCGCACGATACCCGCGTAATGCGTGTGTGCAACCGAGGCACTCGTTTTGCCGTCATAGCGCCAA
The DNA here is from genome assembly GCA_903932805.1 of uncultured Roseiflexaceae bacterium. Classification (GTDB taxonomy): domain Bacteria; phylum Chloroflexota; class Chloroflexia; order Chloroflexales; family Roseiflexaceae; genus UBA965. The sequence continues at coordinate 689 of CAIZHO010000195.1, forward strand.
GAGAAATGGAGGCCTGTATGAGCTTCAAAGAATTATGCCGTTCGAAGAGTGATCGCCTGGTCAGCGGAGTATGTGGTGGTATTGCAAAGGCATACCGATTAGACACCGTGGTGGTACGTGGCGTGTTCGTGGTATTGGCACTGGCAAATATCGGTGTCGCTGCAATTGCATATGTGATGGCAATTATCTTCCTCCCCGAGGAAGACGCGATTACTGCCGCTGGTACCACACGACCTGGCTGGCGCTTTGATCCGTGGACGGGTGAAAGCCTGGTTCGTGGAGCAACCGACGATGTCGCCGTCGACACGGCACCTGCTGCATCTGCGGGAGAGCTTGATAGCGATACACGGCAGATTACTGATCCGCAGACGCAACCGCGCAACCGACCCACAGACGACGAAGTGTAATAACGCCGCAGATCACACTGCTGGACAGACGATGGTTCGCGTCACCGCACTACCGATTGGTAGTGCGGTTTTCTCTGACAAGACGAAATCCTAAGAATCCATTGCTCATACTCGGTACCATGCGAAATCTGCATGCACAGCGTGCATAGCCTATGGGATTCATAAAACATCCACCACGAATGACACGACGACCTGGTCGTGCAAGGTCGTTCCGGCCATCGTCTGCCCGGTACGGGTATTGCGTGTCGAGCGAATGTGTCCACTCCCACACCCCACCGGCCATATCAAGCACGCCCCATGGGCTCGCGCCTGTAGGATACAGACCAACAGGTTGCAACGGCAAACCCGATTCACGGGTAGCTGCATGGGATTGATGCCAGACATCACCCCATGGGAACTGTCGTCCATCTGTTCCGCGCGCGGCACATTCCCACTCGGCCTCGCTTGGGAGGCGATACGCTACCCCGTCGACACCGCTCATCCAACGCGCGAAAGCCATTGCCATGGGCATGCTAATGTCGACGACGGGGAGGAGCGGATCTTGGATAGCCTGCGTAGACCAAGAGAGTGGTGTCGTTCCGCCAGCAGCCACCCATCGTGCATATTGACCGATAGTAACCGGCGTTTGGCCGATTGCAAAAGCATCGAGAGTGACGGGGTGCTGCGGTGATTCTTCGCGGTAGGATTCGCGGGTGCCGCTGTATAGCTGTGCGAGTGACGATAGGTCGGCGACTGGTGTACCCATCAAAAAGGTCGTTGCTGGAATTTCGATGAATGTGTGTTGTGGTGCAGTACTCATGATCGGACCTCCCAGCTGCTCCCGTGTTCGCTCCGCGTAATCCCAATTTGGACCGGGAACAAATCACGGACTTCGGCAACATGGGTAATCACCATAATGGTGCGAAAGTCTGCGCTAATTGCGTTAATTGCTTCGACCAGACGTTCGCGACCCTGTGCATCCTGGGTGCCGAATCCTTCGTCGATAATCAGTGTCTCGAGTCGATGGCCTGCGCGATGTGCAAGCAACCTCGAAAGTGCAATGCGGAGCGCAAAGCTGATCCTAAATGCTTCGCCGCCCGAAAACGCCTCGAGCGGGCGCGTCCCTGCGGCGTCTGAGACTGCGAGTTCTAGCGTCTCGCGTGCGTTGCCGGTGAGGGATGTTGCGCTGGTATTTACGTTCAAATAGAGTTGGTTGTCTGTCATGCGACTCAAGATGCGATTGGTTTCGCGTTCGAGTGCTGGTATTGCAAAATCTCGGATGAGCATTGCTTGCAGTCCTTTGCTCGCGAATGCTTTTTCGAGGGTGTCGTAGCGACCATGCAAGACGGTCGTTGCCTGGAGCTGGCTATGAAACTCTTCGAGTCGCGCTTGTGATTGGTACGCTGATTGAAGCTTGACACGGAGCTGACTGGCAAAGTCTGTCCGACTATTGAGATCGACCTCAGCCATTGACGCAAGTTGCGCCGGGGGTGCTGACACGTCCCGTTCGCCCAGCAGAGGCAAGAGCTCGGCACATCGGTCTTCGATCCGTTTGAGCTCATGTTCTGCCTGGAGTTTTGCGTGGGTGGCGAGTTGCAGTTGCTCGGTCGTGTCTGCAATGCGTTGTTCAAGTGCAGTGGTCCGTTCAATGATCACCGCGAGTTGCGCGTAGTCCTCACGAACATGCTGCAGGGCTTGGAGTTCGTTCCAAAGTGTGTCCGCAGAGGTTGGGTCATAGGCAAGTTCCGTTAGTTGGGCTTGCACCGTCTCCAACAAAGCTTGGGATTCACTATCAATGCGATTCTGGGCGAGGTCGGTCGCAAATCCTGCAATAGATTCATCAAGCGAGGCGACACGGGCTTTTTGTGATTCGATCGTTGCCAATTCGATGGCGAGTTGGGCAGCGCGTCGCTGGTTTGCACTGCGCGTGGCGGCTTTGATTGTCAGGTGTTGTACCTTGACATCGAGTTCGCGCATGGTGCGTTCTGCCGCTGCCTTGGATTCTTCGGCCGCTAGCGCGGTGAATGTGTTGCGCTGGTTGGTGAGTTCGTTGAGAGCGGTATGTAGGCGTTCTGCATCTATCTGTTCGGCAGTCAGCGCTGCGATGCGGCGACGGAGTTCCGGAGCGGTTTTGCGCTGCAGTTCGCACTCGTTGAGTGCTATTTCAATCTCATGTAAGCGGGTGAGCGCGGTTTTTACCGCAGCGGTTTGTTGTGTATACGATGCACGCAACATGTCGATTTCGCGCTGGAGCGTCTCTTGCGCTGATTGGAAGTGAGCGGCATCCATGAGCGTCTGACATGTGGGACATTTTTCGTTGATGCTGAGGCTGTTGAGTTTTTGTCTCAATGCGACGCCGGCGTCGGTGGTTGCTTTGTGCTCTGCGGTCAAGCGTGCATGCGTCGCTGAGACATCTGCACGTTCTGCTTGCAGGGTTTCGGTCTGTGCATCGGAGCGTTCACATTGTGCGAGTTGTTCGGTGAGCATCGGCAGGTCGACGAGGCGTTTTGCGACGACGGCATAGTGGGATTCAGCCCGTTCGATTTCTTGGTTGAGTGCTTGGATGCGGTCGATTGTCCGTTGTGCATCACGAATCTGGAGTACGAGGGTATCTCGCTGTGCGGTGATCGCGTGCAATTGTGATTCGTCATCCGTGGCTTCAGCAATCGCCCGTTCGAGTTCTGCGGCTTCGCGTTGGCGCAGGTCGGCGTCTGCGAGGGCACCCCGCAATTGTTCGCGCTCTGCATTCGCACGGTCAAGGGTCCGTTCGATGATGGCACGACGTTGGGCGATGCGCTGCTCGGCCTCGTGTTTTTGGGCAGTAAGGGCGTCGTATTGGGCGCGCATGCCCGTGAGTGTGCTGTAACGCGCCTCAACCGTGACGTATTCCGCATACCGCGCTTCGATCTCGGTGCGGAGGGCAAGTTGGGCTTTGGCAGCAGTCAGTTCGGCGGTGACATCGTTGTGTCGTTGGGTGTACGACGCGAGCTGATTCGTCAATTGTTGGAGGTTCTGGCGTACTGTTTGTCGGGATACGACCGTGTTGGCGTAGGCAACAAACGAGCGAGCCTGGGTCACCCGCACTTCGGCGTCTTGGAGTTGATTGCTTAGCCCCGGGATGTTCGAGACGTTTGCCTCGTCGACGGCCATTTGCCCTTGGATATGCGCAATCTCTCGCGCTAAAGTTTCGCGTTTGGTTTTGGCACGTTCTTTGAAGATGTTGTATTGGTCTATTTCGAGCATCTGCGCGAGCAGATCACGTCGTTCTGAAGGGGCGAGTCGGGTGAATGCATCGGCTTGACCCTGACGCAGATATGCAGAATTGCTAAAGACCTCATAAGACATTCCAACAATATCATTGGTGATTTTGATTTGGGTGTCGCGGATCGTACCGCCCGTGAGCGAATCCCAACGGGTGCGCTGGGTGTCTGCAGCTTGGTACAGCTCCAAACGCGATCCACCACGGGCGTTTTTGGTGTACGAGCGATTGATACGATAGACGACGTCATTGACCGCAAAAACGAATTCAACAGACATGACGGATGCGCCACGATACATAATCTCTGCGCTGCTGAGTCGTGCTTCGCCCCACAGCGCCCAATGAATGGCTTCGAGGAATGATGATTTGCCGGCGCCGTTGTCCCCCGAAATACAGGCAATGTGGAATGTCGTGAAATCAAACACCGGAGTTTCGTTTTGGTAGCTCAAAAAATTCTGCATTTTAAGGGATATTGGAATCATCGCCGTGTGCCTTCTGTGTGCATTGGTTCACCAAAATCGCGCACAATTGCTGCCGCGTCGATTGCGAGGCATGCGTTCCACAACGCTCCGAGTTGCGTCCGTTGGAAATTCGACTCCGCCCGCAATGCAGTCAACACTGCTTTGGCCTGGGTGTGCGATGTCAAATGGGTGTCGATAAGGATCTGATGGGCGGTGGCTGCATCTTGGATGATTCCCAGCCGGAGCTGAAGCTTCTCGAGGATGGTTACCAGTGGTTGTGCGGCGGGGAGCAACACCTCTGGGAACGCTTCGATGGTGTACCGAAGTTTTTTGGCTTGGATCCGAACATCATGGAGCGTGTCGATGTCGAGTTTGTTCGCAGGTGTGCTCATCGGCGCAACCAGTGCTGCTATCATCTGTGTGACCCGATGCGCAAGAAATTGTTGCACCGTCGGCATCGTGCTGCTTTCAGACGGCGCGGTGCAGACAAAATGGGCAAACTCTCCGAGGAACTGCTGGTGCTTCTCTGCGTTGATGAGCGCTTCGAGTTCAGCCAAGGCCTTTTGACGTAGGCGCTGGAGTGGGGTGCGTATCTCGTTCGGCACCGTGTTGGTCCCGAGAATGCGTTTCACGTGGTCGGCAAATGCATCAGCATCGCGTACATCTCCGAGGAAGCGGGCCATGCGCCGGAATCCCCGCCGATACTGGGCGATTTCTTCACTTTCGTATACCGTTAATCCGCACTCGAGCAACGAATTCAACTTCCGGAGTGATACTCTGATGCGATGGATGTCTTGCGCGTGATACCCTTTGGCTACTGCGAGTTCGCGTGCCAGGACACGCCGATATTGACTACGGAGTTTGGTGCGCAACGTATCCGCGATGCTCCAAGAGCGGATATCGATGTGCGGCAACGGCAGCAGTGTGGTCGGAGCGGTGGTCGCTTGAGTGAGTCTGTGCACGATTGCGCGCTGTTCTTCATCGAAGGTGAGCCAAAACGGATCGGCAGCGGCCGGATGCCCACTGAGCTGCACAAGTGCTGCAGCCACCAGCCGCCGATCTGTCGCTGAATCGTCGGCGGCCAGCGGGATCATAAATGCTTCGTCGGCGTCTCGTCCTGATGCGGCATAGAGCTTGCAGTGCGTCGTGAGTCGTTCTATTGAAGAGCGCTTTTGCAGGAGATATTCGTTCGATGCGGCATGCAAGATGGTTGCAATGTCTGCCCCCGGTGTGCAAGCGACCACCCGTTGAATGGCGTCGGTGAGGTCCATCACATCCGCGTCCGGAGCTTCGGGTGTGGCAGACAGGTGTATCAACGAAACTTCGCTCCCAGAGCCCGCTGCATCGAGAAAGCCGTGCTCGATGGTCAGCGTGGCGCACAAGCTGCCTGAAATATCGTATGCCTGTCGATGTTGCTGTTTGGTGTAGGTTGAGACGATCGGGAGGAGCAGATGTGGCACGAGCCCTTTGTTGCTCAGCAGGGTGATGATCGCGTGCGGCCATATGTCGTTTGCAATCGTGCCTGCTTCGATGTGGTGTTGGTTCATGTCGGACAAACGGAGTGTGTCCGCTCCGCCTTCGATGCGGGTCAGGAGCAGGGTCATGCCGTTGCGATGGAGGGTGTGCTGTGCGTCGTCGAGCAATATGGTGAGAGCAGACGTACTCGGTTGCGTGACCAGTCGAAAGCGAGCGCATGTTCGTTGATGCCACAGTGTACGGGCTGCAACCATGTCGAGTACGCGCAGTGTAGATGTTTTCGCGGTCACCTGGTGCATCAGTGCGTCCTTTCATCGTGTCTATAGTATAGTACGATGTGGGGAGCAACGGTGATGCTGGCGTGGAGTGCATCGAGATGCCTTGAATGTGCATTCAACGGCGAGCCGCACAGCCCCGAACTTCATGGTATACTACAGCAGAATTTCATACATCGCGCGTATTCTTGCGCACTCAGCACATGGAGTTGTTTCGGTGAAGGTTACAAGTGAGCGCATGCCGCGCAGCATACTGCAGTTGACAATCGAAATCGACGAAGCCACGGTAGAGAAAGAACTCGACCGGGCGTCACGAAGTCTTTCACAAAAGGCCAAAGTACCTGGGTTTCGGCCAGGCAAAGCCCCACGTGCAATCTTGGAGCGCTTCTATGGCCGTCAAGCACTGCTCGAAGAAGCATCCGAGGGGATGATCAACGCGGGGTTCAAGTTCGCCCTCGAG
>CAIZHO010000196.1 GCA_903932805.1 uncultured Roseiflexaceae bacterium
ATCGACGAAATGTTCATCGACGCATAAAACTTCTGCCAATCGATACATACACGCAGCGGTTCTATCCGTACGTACGGATAGAACCGCTGCGTGTATGTATCGATTGGCAGAAGTTTTATGCGTCGATGAACATTTCGTCGATGCTGGTACCGTTCCAATCCTCATGGTTGCCGAACCCCAGCATGCGCGCGAGGGTGGGTGCAGTGTCGAGGAGCGAGACGCTGCGACCAATGGTGTAATTGGGTTTGATCTGTGGGCCTGCAGCCATCCATGGAATGGTCATGTCTTCGGCCATGTCGGTACCATGGGTGCGCTCGTGGCCTCCGTGGTCGGCTTGGATGACGACGTGACTATCCGCCGGGATAGCAGCGAGGAGTTCACCGACCAAGGTGTCGACATGGGTCAGCTGGTCGAGATAGCCCTGCTCCATCCAGCCATAGACATGGCCGGCGGTGTCGACCGACCCGTAGTAGACAAACACAAAATCATAGCGTTGTGTTTGAACGACCCGGACGGCTTCGCGGTGCATTTCGTCATCGTAACTCTGGTCGAGGGGCGGTTCATGGCACCAGCTGTATGACAGTTGCTCGGGGCGTGTCATATCACGCAGTGGCTCCCAGTTGTGGACAAATGCAGATTTTTTGCCGTGCATGCGGGCAACCTCTACCAGCCCGGGCACTGGTCGTGCCATCGGGACAAAATAGTTGGTCGTGATACCATGCCGGCCTGGTGGCACCGAATGAAAAATCGACGTGTGGCAAGGGAGCGTCACACTCGGCATGACGCTCTGCGCCTGCATCGTGCTCGAGCCACGGCGCATGAACGCCTGCAGATTGACGCAGTGTGCCGCGTCGATAGAATCAGGACGCATACCATCAATCATCACAAACACAACCATTGCAATACCTCCGTATGGTGTGCGGTCGCTCTGCAGGTCAGTACAGAGGAGGCTTTCGATGAATAATGGTACACTACCACACATATTGGACGTATGGAACGAGGCATTCCGATGACCACCAGCCGTGACGGTCTTGCGGCGAACATCCCGCTGATGCAGGCAGGGAACGAGGCAATCTTGACGGCGTTGAAGGCGCATGGCTATACGGTTGCCGCATACCCTGCGACGCTGCCTCCACCGCGTGCACGACACGCAGCCGCGGCCAAAGCGTACCCCATGCAGGGCATTTTGAAGTATCACGGGCTTGCCGATTGGCAAAACCGGATCGCGTATTTGCCCAGCATTTCGCTCAACAGTGATGCTGCCCATACCGTCACCGTCGTCGAGTACGACCCGGATTTGAGCGACGATGACATCTGGATGGGGAGCGATCCAGCCCACGGCCGCGAACGCGATCGGGTCATCCAGACGCTCGACGCGTTGCGTGGCATCGCCGGGGTGACCTGGCGGGCACGGGTGCAGACGCGGAACTTCTTTCGCGCAAAGGTCGCTGGCAAAGGGCTTGGCTCGAGTGCATCTGGGTCTGCAGCGCTGGCAGTTGCCGCCATCGGTGCGTTGTTCGGCCCAGAGTTGGTTGCAAACCACCGCTTTGTCAGTTGCATCGCCCGCTTGTTGGCGGGGTCGGGCTGCCGTGCGGCAGTGGGCGGCATCGCGCTCTGGCTTTCGCATCAGGGCATGGAACACGCGGAGAGTTTTGCGATTCGACTCGACCGCCCCGGCATGTTCGCCGACGCTGCCCTGACGACCGTCCCAATCCCATCGCGGATCGGCCTCAAAACCGAACAGGCCCATCACGATGCACCCGACAGTACGTTGTTTGCCGGCTGGATGACATCGCGTTCGGCTGAAGTCATCGCCATGATCGAAGCAATCCAGCGCAACGATTGGCAGTACCTCGGTCGCATGGCTGAGATTGACAGCATGCGCCTGCACGGCATTACCATGTCGGGCGGCGACGACTACAAAATCATCGGCTGGGAATTCGAGAACATCGCGCTGTTCCGCATGTGTAATGACCTGCGGGCACGTGGGATTCCTGTCTATTGCTCGACTGATACGGGGCCGACTGCGGTATTCATGCACCGTCACGTTGATGCAGATGCAGTGCGCGCGGCGATACGGGCATTGTTCCCCGACATCGATATCATTCCTGGTGTCGTCGCAGGACCTGCCGAGCTCATCGACGTCCATACTGCACGCGAACTGATTGCCCAATAACCCTTCCCGCTTACAGGAGCAGCTTTCATGACGACCGACTACGCAACCGACATCCTCGCCCAGCCAGCCCTGTTGACGACAGCCTTGCAGACGCATTTGGCGGCTGGCAGTCAGACACAGGCGGCCGCCGCACTGCTCCGCGCCGCACGCGGTAAGCGGATTATTTTGACCGGTATGGGGAGTTCGTTTTATTCGGCCTATCCCGCTATGCTGACGTTATTGGCAGCCGGGTATGCAGTCCAGCATATCGAGCTGTCCGAGCTGTTGCACTTTGGTGCGGCAGCATTAACGGCGAACTCGGTGCTGGTTATTATTTCGCAGTCTGGCGAGACTATCGAAGCAGTCCGACTGCTCCAAAACGTCAAGCCGCAGTCGACCATCATCGCGGTCACCAACAACCCCAATGGCACGCTGGCCAAGGCTGCCCATGCCGTGGTACCGCATTTGGCCGGTGCCGAGCGCGCCGTAGCGACCAAGACCTACACAACCTCGCTGGTGGCACTCGGGGTGTTGGTACGCCTGGTTGTAGGCGAGTCGACCGAGCAGATTCACCGTGCCATCCAGCCTGCGTTGAGCGCCATGCAGACGCTCAATGCGAGCTTTGTTGCGAGTGAACTGCCGGCGTTGTGGCGCACCTGGGGGGCGATTACCTTTGTGGGCCGCGGTCCGTCGTATGCATCGGCACTGGCTGGTTCGTTGTTGTTCAAAGAGACTGCGCGCATGCCGGCAGATGCACTGAGTAGCGCCCAGTTTCGTCACGGGCCGCTCGAAATCGCCGGCCCAAAGTTGCGGGCAATCATCTGTGCTGGTCCGGGATCGACGTTGGGCTTTGATGTGCGTCTCGCCGACGAACTGCATGCCTATGGCAGCGCGGTCTGGCTGATTGGCCCTGTCACCGAGCCCAAACCGTACCCGGTGACGGTCATCCCCGCGTTGGACTACGCCCCACTCGCAGAAATCATTCCGCTCCAGCATGCAGCAGGCGCACTCACGACTGCGATTGGTTTGATCCCTGGTGAGTTTGCACACATTGGAAAAGTAACTGACAGCGAATAAACCGACGCCCAGCAGGAGGGTCTGATGAACGAAGCCATGCTCTATGATGTCCTTTCGCAGCTGTGTGACATCCCCGGTCCCAGTGGTGCCGAAGCAGCAGTCCGTGAGTCACTCATCGAACGCTGGGGCGGATTGGTCCAAGAAATCACCGTGGACCGTGTGGGCAATTTGTTGGTCAAAGTGGGGGGCACTGGACCGAAGGTCGTCATTCAGGCACACATGGACGAAATCGGGTTTGTCGTACGTTCTATCACCGATGACGGTTTTTTGTTGTTGGACACCGCGCAAGGGCCGCGCCGGGCGTCACCAGATCGGCGCTACTTCATCGGGCAAAATGCGCAGGTCATTGGACGTGATGGAGTCGTCGCAAGTGGGCTATTTGCCGCAGCGAGTGGCCATGTGATGACCCAAGCCCAAGTCGACAAAGCACATCTCGGCTTTGAGGACATCTTTGTCGATATCGGGGTGAGTAGTCGTGCCGAGGCATTGGGGTTGGGGGTCCATGTCGGCGCACCGGTTATCTGGCATCGTCCGGTGCAACGAATCGGTCGTTTATTGGCTGGTAAAGCAATGGATGACCGAATGCCGCTCGCCCTCATGGATGTCGTGCTCCACACCGTTGACGTCACCACCTTGGGGTGCGAGCTCTGGTTTGCTGCAACCATCCAAGAAGAAAACGGCTTGCATGGTGCCCGCGCGCTTGCCGTCCGCGGCGACTTCGACATGGTGTTGGCGTTAGATGTGGGCTTGACCGGCGATGTGCCGACGGTCGGGATGCGCGAATACGACGCGCGGCTGGGCGGAGGACCGACGTTGGTCCACAAGGATGCAGCTATCCAATATGACCGACGCATATTGTGGCATTGTGTGGATTTGGCTCAGCAGTTGGGGATCCCCGTGCAGCATGGAGTGTATGCGAACTATGGGTCGGATGGTGCATCGTTTATCGGCGCTGGCATCCCCGCGTTGCTGATTGGCATCCCGACACGATATACACACACTGCGTTCGAAGCAGTCGACCCTGCCGACATGTGGGCAACCATCAGACTCCTGCAGGCGTTCATCAACGACCCAGCCAAACTCTAAGGGGTGTCGTTGACTTTGACGCTCAGAATCCGTTGGAACGTAACCAGCAGCGGCTGTATACTCGAAGGTGCGCTCTCATCAGCAAATGTCACTTGATCGGTTCCGCTCAAAATCGTGTGGAACACTGCTCCATTGCCATCCGCTGGCAGCGCATCGGGGAGTCGCATCGTGCGAATGTTCGCGGCACGCATTTGGTCGAGGATGAGCGCAAAATCTGTTTGGCTGAGTTGGAACTCGTCCGTTGCTTCCCCAATGGTACGAACCACAAATCCATTCGGATCGATTTGGAGATAGGCAACTTGTTGCTGTGTAGCAGTATTGACTCGATACGTGACGACTGGTGTGGAGGCAATGCCTGCACAACTCGCCAATATGAAAATCCCTATGAACATGCATATCAGGGCGCGCATTGAATTCTCTGAATACACAATTTGAGTTACACAACTATACCACAGTGGGTCAACGCACTGCTGTGATACTAAAGGGTATTCCATGAAACAGAAGCGTGTCGTGGTTTTTGGCGGTGGCGGTGGTGCGAGCATGGTGTTGCATGCATTGCCCGAGACCGCACACAAGACCGCTGTGATTGCCGTGACCGATACGGGTCGCTCTACCGGTGTCGCCCGCCTAGTGGGCGGCAATATGCCTGCCCCGGGTGATGTCCGATCGACCATCGCCAGCATGGCACGTGATCCGCAGATGGCGCAGCTTCTGCAGCATCGTTTTGATGGTGCTGGCATCCGCGAGCTCGAGGGGATGGCACTCGGTAATCTGATGCTTGCGGCACTCTACCGCGAAAGCGGGAACTTCGCTGAGGCTGTCACTGTTGTTGCGGACATGGCAGATTGTGCAGCCACCGTTCTGCCCGTGAGCCAAGATTCGAGCCAACTCTGTGCCCGGTTAATCGATGGTACTGATGTGGTAGGTGAACTTGCGGTACGTACACCCCATAAGGCACCAATCGCCTATTGTCGCCTCGAACCACAGGTACGTGCATTGCCAGACGTACTCAAAGCAATTCACGATGCAGATGTCATTGTTATTGGGCCAGGGAGCTTTTATACCACCCTGCATGCCGTTCTCCTGCCTGAGGGTATTCGTAGTGCATTAGCAGCGAGTGAAGCGCTTGTTGTCTATGTCGCAAATACCACCACACAGAGCGGTCAAACCGAGCATCTGGATTGCGTGGGTCATGTTTCACATCTGGTCCACATGCTCGGGACTGGAGTGGTCGACACCGTTCTGCTCAACAATGCCGTGCCATCCGATGCACAGCGCGAACGCCTCGCTGCAGACGGGTTGCAGGCATTGACCGCCAGCGCCACAGAAGTCGCGACCATCGAACAGATGGGGCTGCGGGTCATCGTTCAGCCATTGACCGAGACCGCAGGAGCGGATCGTCAGCTATGGAACAAACAAGATACGTTACGGCATGACCCTGCACTGCTGCGTGAAGTATTCGCGCAACTACTGAGCTGATACAATCATGACGGAATGACAAAGGAGTCTTTTATGCAGGCAAATTATCAACCGTTGACGACTTTCATCGAGTATCCGCCGTCGACCATGCAAGAAAAAGCAGCGACATTCCGCGCGGATATGCAACGACGTCGTTCGGTTCGATCTTTTTCAGATAGACCGGTGCCACGGACGATTATCGAAGACGTGCTCCTCACAGCGGGATCCGCGCCATGCGGTGCGAATCAGCAGCCGTGGCATTTCTGTGCAATTAGCAGCCCGACGATGAAGCATGCCATACGCAGTGCAGCCGAAATCGAAGAGCAGACGTTCTACAGTGGGCGCGCACCAACCGAGTGGCTCAATGCGTTAGCACCGTTGGGTACCAATGCGAGCAAACCGTTTTTGGATATCGCTCCTTGGCTGATTGTCTGCTTCGCCGAGAGCTATCATCTCAAAGAAGACGGAAGCAAGGGCAAAAACTACTACGTCACCGAGTCTGTCGGCATTGCAGTCGGGATGTTGATCAGTGCCATCCATATGGCTGGGTTAGCTACGCTGACCCACACACCGAGCCCGATGGGTTTCTTGACAGATATTTGTGGACGTGGCGACAACGAACGGGCTTTTTTGTTGCTTCCAGTCGGGTATCCCGCTGACGACTGCACGGTACCGGTCATCACCAAAAAGTCACTCACCCAGATTGCAACGTTCTTCGAAGCGTAGCGTCATCATGATCCGTTCTCGCATGGCCGAGGAGGGTTTTCGGTGCACGATTCTGGTCCGGATGCCCGGATTGCCATGGAATCCGTAGCGCTACATCGTCATTCGAGGAGCAACCATGCGTGTCTCGGTACAACGGCCTTTTGGGATCATCGTGTTGTTGTCGGTCTGCGTAACATTGACATTTATCGGGCAAACGATGCCCTATCCCGTCCTCGCACCGTGGCTCACCGCGCAAGGGTTGAGCCTTGGGTCGTTGGGTTGGCTCAGTTTTGCCTTTTCGTTGGGGAACTTGATCGGTGCCCCCGTCGCAGGTGGACTGGTGGACCGTTGGGGACGTCGCCCGATGCTCTTGATCGGGTTGATGACCATCGTTGTGACCAATGCGGTTGTTCCCTTGTTTGACTCGTTCGAAAGTATTGTCGTGTTGCGGTTCTTGCTTGGGATTGGCAATGCAGGGACGATGCCAGCGGCGATTGCTGTGGCAGCAGATATTTCGCCCGAGGCGCATCGTGCAAAATGGATTGGTTTGGTCACCGGCGGCATCTCGGTCGGGCTGATTATTGGACCGACGGTCGGAGGAATCCTCTATGATGCGCTGGGATTTGCATCGCCGTTTTATGTTTCTGCAGTGACCGCGTTGGTGGCGTTTGGGCTCGTTGTGGTGCTTGTCCCCGAGACGCGTGCTGCAACACTTGCACACCAAAAACAAGAGCACGTCGGGATGCTGGATGTGCTGCGCAACCCGCCGCGCCCGTTGGCTGTGTTGGCGCTGCTCTTGTGGATTGACTTCTTGTGGGTTTTTTCGTGGGTGGCGACCGAACCTGCGATGCTGAAGCATCTGTATGGCGATATGGCCTATACGGCCACGATGTTTGGGACATCGGTCGGTGTGTTCGGCGCAGCTACGGCACTCGTCTCGATGGTGGCGGGTGGCTTGAGCGATCGCTATGGCCGGTTCCCCATGATTGCAATCGGATTGTTGCTGAATGTCAGTTGGTATTTCGGGGTAGCCTATCTGACCGATTACCCTTTAATGCTCGGCGCATCAATCATATCGGGTGTGGGGGCAGGATTAGTAACCCCCGCGCTGAGTGCTGCGTATGTCGATATGACCGACCCAAACCACCGCGGTCGGGTAGCAGCACTCAAAGAAATGATTATCTCGATCGGCGGGATGGGCGGGCCGTTGTTTTCGGTATACATGACCGAACGTGTCGCCCCGACGCAGCTCTTGGTTGCAGCAGCCCTCCTCATTGGCGCAACGGGGTTTGGCGCCGCTGGTTTTGCACTGAAGCGTCGCGGCATGAGCCCAATAAACCCATCGTCGCCTCGAAAGGACTAGCAGACAGATGCGTCGCACATACTCTCCATTTACGGTTATCTTGTTGCTCTCGTTTTGTGTGATGATGATGTTCGTCGGTCATACCATGCCGTACCCACTGATGGCGCCGTGGCTCAAAGAGCTTGGGTTGGGAATGGGGTCACTCGGCTGGGTCAGTCTAAGTTTTTCGATCGGTAATCTGGTCGGTGCACCGTTTGCAGGGACGCTGGTGGACCGCTGGGGGCGCCGTCCCATGCTCATCATCGGTCTGCTTTCGATGGTCGTCATCAACGCCGTCTCACCCCTACTCGACTCATTTGTAGGGTTTGTGGTGTTGCGCGGTCTGTTGGGCATCGGCAATGCCGGCATTATGCCAGCTGCGTTGGCCGCAGCAACAGACATCACTCCCCCCGAACAGCGTGGCAGATGGTTGGGTTTGGTGGGCGGTGGGGTCAGTATTGGGACCATTTTTGGCCCGACGGTGGGCGGGGTGTTGTATGACGCCTACGGTTTTGGAATGCCGTTTTATATATCAGCAATACTCGCATTTATCGCCGTATTCTGTGTCTGGTTCATGGTCCCCGAGACCCGGGTTGCATCAGCAGATACCGACACGACTGCACCAGACGAAGGCTTCTTGGCGGTCTTTCGTGACCCACCGCGGCCGGTCTGGATGCTTCTCATGCTGTTGTGGGTGGATTTTGTGTGGGTCTATGCCTGGGTAGCGACCGAGCCTGCTGCACTGGCATTGTTGTATACCGATGCACGGTACACTGCGACCATGTTCGGAGTTGTTGTGGGTGCCTTGGGGGTGACGACTGCGCTCAGCGAGTTCACTCTGGGCAGCCTGAGTGACCGCTACGGCCGGTTGCCGTTAATCGCCTTGGGGCTGATTGTCCATGTGACCTGGTACATCGGTGTCGCGTACTTCTCGAGCTATGGAACGTTGATCGGCCTTGCATTGATATCGGGGTTCTCTGTGGGATTGGTGACCCCGGCGCTGTCGGCAGCCTATGCCGATATCGCCGATCCATCGCAACGTGGGCGTATCGCTGGCATCAAAGAAATGGTCCTGTCGTTGGGTGGGATCCTCGGGCCCTTGACCGCCGTGCTCTTGACCGACCGTATCGCACCGCAACTCATCCTGGTGGCGGGTACCGTGCTATTGGTGTTGTCGGGATCGGTTATCGGAGTTGTGGCGATGCGTGGCGCTGCGATTCGCCGTTATTAATCGCGCTCGTCAAGCATGATTCGCGGATGCGATTGGCAGCGAACACGATGCTCCATGGTGCTCCATCGATGTGTGTAAAGGGCTCAGCTTACGCACATGTGGTACCGATGGTGGTTGGCGAGTATGGTGTGTGCCTTGCGTTGCATGTGTTGCATTGGGCACGTGCGACACTGTGATACTTCAGGGCTAGAATAAGCCCCTTTTGTCCTCGTAGCAACACAGAAAAAACACAAAAAAACCGGGTGCACAAGGCACCCGGCGCGATATTTGGGTCTAGTACATTGCCTGCCCGCCATTGATGATGATGGACTCGCCGGTCAAATAGGCACTCATGTCTGAGGCAAGGTAGACCACCGCATCGGCGACGTCGGCTGGTGTTCCTTCGCGGCCGAGGGGGATCCGGCCGCGTACTGCCGCACGCATGTCAGGTGGGGTGTGGATGTCATGGAAGCGGGTATCGATAAGCCCTGGAGCAACACAATTGACCCTGATGTGATGCGGTGCAAGCTCTTTGGCAAGGCCACGATTGTAGGTCAAAATAGCACCTTTGGTAGCTGCATAGTAGGTCGACCCGACGCCGCCACCATCAAATGCGGCCTGCGAACTCATCATCACGATGTTGCCGCCACCTTGCGCGATCATCCCTGGGATCACTGCCTTGCAGCAGAGGAAGGTGCTGGTAACATTGAGGGCAAATGCGTCGTCCCATGTTTGGCGGGTAATCTCGGTGGTTTGTTTGCGGCCCAGGATTCCACCCGCATTGGTTACCATAATGTCAATCCCGCCCAAGAACTTCTGTGCATCTGCCACCACGCGGGTGACCGCGGCTTCGTCGGTCAAATCAGCTTGGTACGCAACTGCTTTCACGCCACGCGACTGTGCATAGGCAACTGTTTCTTGTGCGCCTTGGGAGGATGAGACGTAGGTCAACACCACATCGACACCATGGTCAGCAAGTGCTTTCACAATGCCTTGCCCAATGCCTGATGCGCCTCCGGTAATCAGTGCACGCTTCCCGCGTAATCCAATGTCCATCATGAAGTACTTTCTATTGGCGTTGTGCGGCCAACGTACGGGCGATTTGGTCAAGATGATTATCGCCGTGTTCGACATAACTCGTCAGCAAGCGTGCAAAGGTTACACGACCAGACTCGGGGTGGTGCCCCGCCCGGTCCCATGCCTCTGGTGGTAAGGCGGCGAAAAAATCAGCCCATCGTGCATGCACTCCCGCCAGAATTGCCATCGAAGCGCTCAAGTCCGCATTGCAGCCATCAGGGATTGCTGCCCATGCGTCTTGATCATAGGGCTTGAGCGGTGGCTCGTGTTCGGTCGCAATCAGTTTGCACCGAATGTAGCAGTTGAGGTGCGAATCTGCGAGATGGTGCACATTCTGTGCAATGCTCCATTCGCCAGCCAACGGTGTCGCAGTCAATTCGGCCGCATCGAGGTGTGCAACCGCATGATGCAGGGCAATAGGGAACGTGCGGAGCCGACTGATTTGGTCGTGGTATTGTGTCATCTGCATTCCTCCGTGTGTCTGCGTATTGTAGTGGGAATCGAAGTGGTTTGGAACTGTTCTACAATCAATAATAGCAAGAGATTGATGAAAGGGAATGCAATGACGCACGAGTTCTTGCACGCAGCGCATGGTGGTTCGAATTGGATTGGCCGGGCCGCAGATGCAGTACCACGCATTGGGGTGACCACCGAGTACGGTCACCTACGGCGCGTCATGATGCATCGCCCCGGCAGCGAAATCGATGGCATCACAGATGTAGAAGCAGTCCTGTGGAACGATCTCGTCGATCCCATCAAAGCCCGGCACGAACATGACGCACTCACCGCTACCTACCGCAGATTTGGGGTCGAAGTCATCGAACTCGACCCCCGCACTGGTGCGACGCCCAACATCTACTTCTGCCGTGACCACTTTTTTATGACGCCACGCGGCGCAATCATTGCCCGCATGGCCTCGAACGCACGCGCCGGTGAAGAATGGATTTCTGCACGCCAGCTCATCAATCACGGCGTCCCCATTGTGCATGGCGTGCACGGCGATGCGATATTTGAGGGGGCCGACGTGGTCTATGTGCGTGATGGTGTGGTCTTGGTGGCTACGGGGTTACGTACCGATACTGACGGTGCTAATCAAGTCGCCACAGAGCTCAAACGCATGGGATTCGACCCGCATATCGTCAACATGCCATGGGGGTGTGGTCACATTGATGGTGGCATCAACATCGTTGGACCTCGTACAGCCGTGATGGTCCCCAATAATTCACCGCATGCAGCGTATGAATTACTCAAAAAAATGGGCTTTACCATCGTCAATGTCATGGATGCCCGGGGGGTCTCCAATTATGGAATGTCAATCAACATGGTCCCTGTGGCGCCGAATGTCGTCGTCATGCCTGCAGGCAACCCGACGGTGCGTGCACTTTTTGAAGCACATGACATCGAGTGCCACGAAGTCGATATCACCGAACTCAGCAAAGGCGGTGGTGGGGTTCACTGCATGACGGGTGTGATTCACCGCGATTCGTAGGTGCGCTCGGGATCTCGAAAGACCACGGAACGAATCCGAACGTTCCGTGGTCTTTTGTAGAGTTGTTCTTTGCTACAATATGTAGCAATTCGCAAGAAAGAGACGTTCGCATGAGTAGCATACGGAGGGCCCTCACACGTTTGGCGAGTATCGTCGTGATGCTCAGCCTTGCTGTGTTGTCCCCCGTTACGCCGGGACAAGCTGAAGAAGCGACTCAGCGCGTCATTGTAACGCTACATCTGCCCGTTGCCGATCGTGCCTTCAGTCTCGATGCTACCCAAGCCACCCACCGGCGCGGACGTATTGCGCAGACGCAACAACAGACGTTGCAACGCCATCCTGCATTGACGCAACAGCTGGTCAACACCCTGACTAGCATGCCCGTTATTATTACCGATGCCACAGATGAACAGATTCGAGCGTTGCGAGCAGACCCTGCGGTCGCTTCGGTACAGATTAGCCGACTCTTTGCCCCTACCTTGTCCGAAAGCACGACACATGTCGGTGCCCGGGTGATGCGGGCGGCTGGCTATGCAGGTGCAGGCACAAGCATTGCCATCCTTGACACAGGGGTGGCCAAATCGCATCCCTTCTTGGCAGGGAGCGTTGTCCAAGAAGCGTGTTTTTCGACACGGTCCAGTCGTTACAACAGTACGCCACTGTGTGCAGATGGTACTGAACGGTCGACCGCTGTTGATAGTGGGCTGCCCTGTCCTGAAAGCTTAAATGCCTGTAATCATGGCACGCACGTAGCAGGGATTGCAGCAGGTCGGGTGACCACGGTCGACGGCGTCAGCATGAGCGGAGTTGCCCCTGCCGCCAAACTCATTGCAGTGCAGGTCTACTCTCGGTTTGATTACACCAACAGCGAACGTGTTTGTGGGGCTGATGCGACGCAGGATTGCATATTGGCCTTTGAGTCTGATGTGCTTTCAGCGCTCGATTATCTCGCGACCAATATCGGCAGCCCCAGTTGGGGGACCCTCGCGGCGGTAAATCTCAGTATGGCGGTAGACCCCAGTGCCACCTCCTGTGATGCTGAGGTGGTCGACGGCATGGGCATCTACAAAACATACATCGACGCACTCCGGAGCCTCGGCGTCGCGACGGTGGTTTCGGCAGGCAACGATGGCACCACCGCCGGCATAAGCCATCCAGGCTGCATTTCGTCTGCGGTGACCGTCGGGTCAACCCGTAGCCCACGTGCAGAATTGTCTCTGCTTGATACGGTGTCGACCTTTTCGAATGCACCAGCAACAAGTGCTAACCTCCCGGATGGCACCAACAATCGACTGTTGGATGTGTTGGCACCTGGTGATCCCATCAAATCATCACTTGCGTATCCTGCGGGGAGTTATGCAGATTTGTCAGGTACATCCATGGCAGCTCCCCACGTCGCTGGAGCGTGGGCTGTGATCAAAGGTGTCTTCCCGTCGGCCAGTGTGACCGACATCTTGCAAACACTGATAGCGACCGGTCAACCCATCAACGACACGCGCAATGCTGGTCAGCCAGCACTTGTGGTGCCCCGCATTGCGCTCGACGCCGCAGCGGCGGCACTGCGTGCAGTGAGCCTCCCGCTTACCATCACACCCAGCGGGCTCGAGTTCGGTGCGGTACAACGTGGGACAAGCGCTGTCGCACGTATCACCGTACAGTACGACGGGGTTGCGGTACGTATCGCGCGTGCGGCTGTGAGTGCTCCGTGGGTCGTCACCGCCTTTGGTTGTGGGACAATCATCGACGACATTGCTGATCGCTGTGTCTATGAGGTTCGATATGCACCGGCTGCAGGAGCACCTCTTGAATGGAACGCCACGAATATGGTGCTCACGCTCAATGGTGTGCCGGTATCGATTGGCTTATCTGCACAAACCGTTGCAGCGCTCCCTGCGGCAGCTGCAACACAAACGGCGTACGCTGCACACGCACGAATGACGCAAACGCCAACGCCGACACCGTCACCTACCCCACTCAGTCATGCACAAGCGATGACCCATGTTGCCAATGCGACACGCACACAGCGACGTGGAGCAACAATCACTGCAGTACAGGCTGCCACACGTACCTCATGGGTGAAAACCGCGACTGCCCGCGCAGTTGCGGGTCAACCCTCATATACTGCTACCCGCACAGCTACTGCCTCGCAAACGGGGACCATGCGCCCCGCAACCCAAACGATAGGTGCGGTCAGAACCGCTACGCAGCGTCGCGTCGTTGCCCTGACACAGACTCGTCAACGCATGCGTACTGCTACCGCTGCAGTCAATCAAACGGCATTGTCACTTCATCAGACTGCTACCGTCGCAGTCGCGAATGGATCTCCCACGCAGACACTGACCCGTACTGCTACACACAATCGGACACCACGTACTGCAACATCCACCAGCACGCGCACGCGTCCCGCCACCCTCACTCCGACTGTGGGTATCCTCACTGCGCAAAGCACCACCGCAAATGCTCGCTACCAACGTATGGTGGTGCGCAATGCCGGAACGGTGGCTGTCCTCGTGCATACCGGCAATCGCCTCGACAACGACACACCTTTGCTCACACTCGTGCGCTTGAGTGATATGCAGTTTGGCACTGGTGTCGCCCTTGACGGTCAGACTGCGACGGCTATCAGCGCAGACCCACGGAGTCAGGACAAGCTGTTCGTTGCGGGCAGACTCGATTGGCGCACTGGCTACCTTCAAGCAATCAGTGTCGCGGCAGGGCGTATCACGGTCCTTGGCACGACACTCTTTTCGTTGCCAGCGGGGAGCGATGTCCGCACCTTGCAGGCAATCGATACGCATGTGTGGGTTGGTGTCGCCCGGGCAGTTGGCCCTGCGGCTTTGCTCAGCGGTGAGCTTCATGGATTCGATGTGGTTTCACCTCCTGCGATGACTCCGCTACCCAACGCGAGTTTTGCTGTTGCGGCTATTCCGCAAGCGATCATCCCCATTGATGACAGCGACGATCGCCTGGTAATTGTTGGTCGTGTTGATCAGCGCACTGCAGATACTGGCTTTCTCCAGGTAGTGACGCGTAGCGGCGATGGCTGGCGCGCGCGTCCCGCGGTCGCTGCAAGTGCACCATTTAGCGATGGGGCAGTGACCTACATGCTTCAGGGAGATGAACGAACGCCGCTCCTGAGCGTTGTCGATGGCGCTCGCATCGCGCTCTATTCCTTGACGCCGGCACATACATTGGTCTATCGTGCTGCCGACATACGCACAGCCGCATCGGTTATCACGAGTGATGGCGATCGTATTGCGACATTCGGATATGTCATCGCCGATCGAAAAAATCTTGTCATGGTGTATCATCGCATCGCTGACATCCTCGTCCCGCGTCAGCGTGCATCCCTCGCAAATATCGCTGGCGGGATCGCGGGAGTATCGGCAAGCACCCCGTGGCTCTACCTGCTCGATGCGCTCAGATTGTCGCGCACCCAGTGGCCCTAAATCGTCTTTGACACCTGCAGTTCCTTCACTCAGTGATGACGGTGTTGTTCATTCCTTGTTATATAGACAAATATCTATATTGACATACGTCTATATTTGTCCTATATTTGAGTCAGAAAGGAGCAGTGGACACCGTGATTGATACACCACAAATAGCCCAAAACGACGCACTTGTCGCGTGTTGTAAGGCATTAGCAAGCCCAATACGTATGTCGATTGTTGGCCTCATTCATGCCGCCAACGAGCCGTTGTGTGCCTGCGATATCGAGCAATCGTTTGACCTCAGTCAGCCGACGATTTCGCACCATTTGCGCATCCTGCGTGACGCAGGGATTATCGCGGCGACGTCGCGCGGGACCAATGTCTACTATCACATCGAGCGCGCCCAGCTTGTGGCGCTTGCCTGCTGCATCGAACAATTCGCACAACCGAACGGAGTCTCTGCATGACCAGCATCAACCCAAACGACATTTATCTCAAAGTCACCGATACCTATCGTGCGGTCGCCCTCGACAGCAGTGCCTGCTGCGGCACCAACAATTCGTGCTGCGGGAGCGATCTGTACGACATCGACCTGAGCGGTGCACCTGCCGATGCAGTGGCCAGTAGTCGCGGTTGCGGTAATCCGCAGGCGATCGCCGCACTACTCCCCGGCAATGTGGTCCTCGACCTCGGTTCCGGCGGGGGGTTGGATTGCTTTTTGGCTGCCGAGCGCGTCGGCCCCACCGGGCGGGTCTATGGTGTCGATATGACCGACGAGATGTTGACCTTGGCCCGTCGCAACGCCGACGCCATCGGCGTGCAGAATGTCGAGTTTCGCAAGGGACTCATCGAGCAGCTGCCGATCCAAGACAGCAGCATCGACGTCATCATCTCGAACTGTGTCATCAACTTATCGCCAGACAAGCCCGCTGCCATGCGCGAGGCGTTCCGTGTGCTCCGTACCGGCGGCCGCATCGCTATGTCAGACGTTGTGATCGATGGTACGCTCAGTGATTTGTCGGTCGACGAAGCGACGATTCGTGCCAGTCTCGATTGGTCGGGGTGTATCGGTGGTGCATTGACTATCAGCGACTTTACTCACATCCTGCAGCAGGCGGGCTTTGTCGATATTGCCATCACCGTTACCCAACACTACGCACCGGGCGATTTGTATGGGCTGATGCCGGCTACCCTGCACGAAGGCCTGTCGGATGCCGAACGCGCCGACATGGGCAACTTGATTGCGCGCTTCGCCAGCGCACAGATTACCGCACGCAAGCCACGGGGCGGCTGCTGTAGCTAGTGCCTGAGGAGTAGCCATGGACCACCTCACCCGACGAGCCTTCTGGGCCGCATTCGCCGCCACTTTCTGCTTCTTTGCAGCGTTCTATGCGCTCATCGTGCCGTTACCGCTGTACATGCAGGCAGAAGGCATTTCGGATTGGCATATCGGCATCGTCATGGGCGCGTTCGGGATTGCGTCACTCGTTGGGCGTCCGTTTGCGGGCGCACTCAGTGACCGCTATGGGGTCCGTCCGGTGATCGTCTACGGCACCATAGCGTTGGCGGTCGGCGGCAGCATGGTGGGATTGACGACCAACGTTGCATTGCTGTTTATGCTGCGGCTTTTGCAGGCATCGGGCTATGTTGCGTTCACCACTGCTGCCACAGCCCTCGTGTCGGGGCTGGTCGCCGCCTCGCACCGTGGAACTGCCCTTGCACGCTATGGCACCGCCGCCAACATTGCAATCACGATTGTGCCGCTGGTGGTCAGTAGTGCGTTACCAATCATTGGGACGCGCGGCGCATTTGTTGCCACGGGGATTGTGGCATGCATCGCGGGGCTTGTCATCTGGCAAATTATCCCCGCCCAAGCCACCCCAATCGAGCCGCCCGCACGTGTTACATTGCTTTCGTTCCCACGTGTCATCTGGCCGGCCATGGTGACGACATTTTGCTTCGGGGTGGGCTTCGGCGCCTACTTCCAATATCTGCCGCTCTTGGCCGAGCGGCGCGACATCAGTCCGATCGGCCCGGTCTACGTTGCCTACGGTGTCGCCATTATTGCCACCCGGCTGCTCAGCGGTCGCTTCATCGACGGTGCCGACCGGCGCACGGTGTTGCTGCCCGCCACGGTATTGACGGTCGTGGGCATGATCCTGTTTGCCCTCGCGGATA
The DNA here is from genome assembly GCA_903932805.1 of uncultured Roseiflexaceae bacterium. Lineage (GTDB taxonomy): Bacteria > Chloroflexota > Chloroflexia > Chloroflexales > Roseiflexaceae > UBA965. The sequence goes on from CAIZHO010000196.1 coordinate 17,209, forward strand.
GTCTGCCGTTGCTCATGCTCGCCGCTGCCTGTACCGCCAGTGGCGGTGGCTTGTCGCACCCGGCGTTGATTGCCATCCATGTCGACCGCGTCGCTGAACGCGGTAAGGCAACCGCAGCATTCTACTTGGCCTTTGATGTGGGTATCGGGATTGGCTCGTGGCTGTTGGCTGCGGTGCTCCACTACGCTGGCATCAGCATGTTGTATGTGGCTGCTGCCGCCGCGTCAGCCCTTGCGTTGATCGCACTCCGTCGGATCCGCCCCATTGCGCCCCTTGTGTCAGAGAACACGTAAAAAAGGTATCGCGGCGTCCCCGACAGGGGTGAACTGCGGTCCGCATACTCCTGTTGACATACAGGGGTTGAGCACCGAAAACTCCGGCACGCAAGATTTTTGCGTCACCCTCCCCCGTTGCCGTGAGTGTTCAAATACACACCACCCCGTCTGCATCGCAGACGGGGTGGTGTGTCCGTTCATGGCAATCAGGGATTCGAAAAGCTTTCTTCGATGGAATACTCGAGGTCATCGGCGGCGAAGTCATCGTCCGAAATAGAGAGATCGTCGTCGCTCAAATCGATATCCGATTCGTAGCTTCCATCGCCGGTCTCGTCGACGTTGTAGTCCAACGTTTCGCCCTCTGCATCAATCGAATCGATGTCGAACGCCACAGTACTCTCATCTGCGGTTGCTACATCATCGATCGAAAAGGCGACGTCACCCTCGGCATCGCTGGTCACAATATCGAGATCATAGGAACCGTCGTCGTTACCATCGATGACGAAGGTTCCATCTTCGTCGTTGTAGCTGAAGGTCACACGCTGATCGGCAGCCAAATCGTAGTCTGTGAGCTGCGTGCTATACGCCGTGTCAGACTCTTCGTCTTCGTCAGCGAAGTAGATATCGGTGTCGTCGTCCCCGCTACTGTCCAGCCACAGCTCGTCGAGTCCATCGCCGAACCCGATTTCGGTGGCTTCTTCGGACACAGCCAAATCATCGATGCGAATGACTTTGCCGTCGTTGAACGCACTAATAGCGTACGAGTCGGTGACACTACTGGTCATCTGCAACGAGATGGATTCTCCTGCAGGGATCCGAATCATCGGTGCGCCACGGTTGTCCCACACACTCGGGCCAGACTTGACGACCGATATCGTCGCGCCGTCGATTTCGTTGATCAACTCCCCATCCAAATAGCCGATACGCCGGCCGTCTGGGGTCACAAAGAACGATGATACTTCGGCGTCGGATGTCACGTTGCTTATATCCGACAAAAAGAACACCGTACTGCCCTTCCCGCCGGTGCTTCCTTTGGTACCGGCACAGAAGTCACAATCTTGGCGCACAATGCGTGGTGCCGAAGGGGTGAGTTCGAGTGTCTGTGATGCAGCATCACCTTCGTACAGGTCACTTTCGATGTCCGGGTTGGGCGACCCATCATATGACCAGGTGTTGGCGACCATATCGACAACGATTTGCCGTTCTTGTCCGGGGTAATTATTGTCATAAATAACAATTGCGACATGTCGTTCGTCGAGTGGTTCGATCCCAATCGGCGAGACCGCATGTCCCCCGGTGTAGTCGCGTTTGTAGAAGCCAATGGTATAAATGTGCTCTGGCGATGGCGTGTCTTGCATCCATTGCGAGAGCCGCTTCACGATCGCGACGGGGGTATCGGTCACAAATGAGTCGGTCGTCGGCGTGGTCATCTGGGTTGCCCACCAATAGGCGATCTCACCCTGGAGCGCATCGTCGCTGTACAAATCGAGGTCAGCGGTTTGTGTCGCGCCAAATGACCGCAACGCCACGAGATCGTGGTAGAGATGCACACTAAGCACTGCCATGCCTTCACAGTGCCCGCCATCCATCGCATTGTTGATTTCGCGCATCCATTGGCGCGCTGCCGGGGACAACGTACAGACATCATTCTTTATACGGCTACACACCACGTTGCCAAACATCCGTTGCATGTCCGCCGCTTTGAGATTGCGGATGCCTGGTTCGTTCCCGTAGTTTTCGAACGAAAACCCATCGCGGTTGACATCGAATCCGCTCCGTGCCCGTAAATCAGACCAGTCGCTGACCGGGTTCGATTGGGGGGTGGCAGTCCGACGTCGCCGTGGGGTCTTGGTGGGTACGCGCGTGCGCGTAGCATTGGCACCGGTAGTGTCGCTTGCAGCGTCGCTTTCGCCGGCCAAACCAGGTTCGGTAGATTCTGCGGCAATCGTCGGTTCGATGTCCATGACTGCATCGCTGTCGGTGCTATTGAATGATTCAACAATCGCCCACACGGCAACGGCAATGATGATATAGACGATCAGGCTTTTGCGTGAACGGGGTTTTTTCGTCATCGTGGTTCCTCATTCAAGCAGTATCTGCGTCAGTCGCGCACCCAATCGGGGTGGTTCCACAATCGTTTGTACAGTGTGGTGCGGGCGTCGGGTGTCAGCCACGCAACGTCGACAGCGGTTTCGATGAGGCGACACACGTCGCGTCGCGTCAGCCCATAGATGCTTGCCAGCGCTGCATATTCGTCGGTGAGCGTATTATGGAACATTTTCGGGTCGTCCGTGTTAATCGTCACGCGCATCCCGCGTGCGATAAACTTCCCGACGGGGTGTGCCGCAATCGAGGGGTACACTCTGGTTCGCACATTCGATAATGGACAACACTCCAGTGCGAGATTGTGCGTGACATAATACTCCACCAACGCTGGGTCTTCGACGGCCCTGCCGGCATGGCCGATGCGTTCTGGTTGGAGGGCGTTGATTGCACCCCATATACTCGCAGGGCCGGCTGCCTCACCGGCGTGGACCGTCGTGTGCAATCCGTAGCTCCGCGCCAGCGCAAAGACCGGTGCGAATGGTTCGGGTGGGTGTGATTGCTCTGACCCGCCCAACCCAATCCCCACCACACCGAGGTGACGCAGAGCAGCGACCTCGTGCACCGTCTGAATGGCTCGTTCGATGGGTGAGTCACGCACGACGTCGCAGATGAGCAGCACCGTCGTCTCGGCACAGCGGTCGAGCCCGGTGCGGATTGCAGCAGTGATTGCAGCAATGCTGAACCCGAGTGCGCGGAAGTCCGTTGGCGAATAGTGTGCCTCGACATAGATGATGTGTTGTGCCGCGTAGTCTCGAGCGACTGCTTCGGCTATCCGCGTAAAGTCGTCGAGGCTACGGATGTACCGATTCTTCCACACCCACATCTCGATGAAGTGCGCAAAGTCGGTATAGATGAAGCGTTGCTCCAATGCCGCACGAGTGGGGACGTCCGGGTCACCGCCGTATTGTTGCACCAGCTCCCACAGCGTATCGAGCGGGATCGAGCCTTCGAGGTGGACATGCAGTTCTACTTTGGGGATGGCGTCAAACCACCCAATCGGGATGTCTGTCATGGTGTGGCGGTCCTCGGTGGGGAACAATCGCCGATTGTTCCCCACTTATCGCAGAGAAGCCTAGGTGCCTTCTTGCCAGCTGTGCAGGTACGTGTCTTGTTCTGCCGTCAAGACGTCGTAGCGGATGCCCATTGCCTGCAACTTGATCGAGGCAATCATAGCGTCGAAGCGCTGCGGCAACGTATGGACGATTTTGGCCATCGATGTGGCGTTGCGGGCGAGCATCTCGGAGGCGAGTGCCTGATTAGCAAACGACATATCCATGACCGCCGGGGGGTGGCCTTCACCCGCAACGAGATTGACGAGACGGCCTTCGCCGAGCAGGTGGAACGTCCGACCGTCGGCATGTACATAACTGGTCACGTGCGTACGTGGCTGCTCTTTGCGCACTGCCAAGGCTTCGAGGGCGGCGACATCGACTTCGACATTGAAGTGACCCGCATTGGCCAACACACAGCCGTCTTTGAGCTCGGCCAGATGCTCAGGCCCGACGACGGTCCGATTACCCGTCACGGCCACGATAACATCGGCAATGCGTACGGCATCTAGCATGGGCATGACGCGGTAGCCGTCCATGGCCGCCTCGAGTGCTTTGACCGGATCGACCTCGGTCACCACAACCAATGCGCCGAGGCCGGCAGCCCGTGCTGCCACACCGCGTCCACACCAGCCATACCCAGCCACCACAATGGTACGGCCCGCCAACAGCAAATTGGTGGCACGGATGATGCCATCGATCGCGCTCTGACCAGTGCCGTAGCGATTGTCAAACATGTGTTTGGTGAGGGATTGGTTGACGGCAATAACGGGGAACGGCAGGACCCCCTGTGCCTCCATTGCCTTGAAGCGCTTGACGCCTGCCGTGGTCTCTTCGGTTGCGCCCATGGGCATCACACCGGCATTGAGCCCACGTTGGAGCAAGGCACTTGTGAGGTCTGCACCGTCGTCGCAGAGCACATGCGGCTTGACATCGAGTGCGACATTGATATGCGAACGGAAGGTATCGAGCGACTCGCCGCGTACCCCATAAACAGGAATTTCGTCGTGCATGACCAGCGACGCAGCCACGTCGTCTTGGGTCGACAACGGGTTCGAAGCAACCAGCACGACCTCGGCGCCACCCGCGGACAACGTACGCATCAAGGCGGCGGTTTTGGCGGTTATATGCAAACAAACCGAGATGCGCAGTCCTTTGAGCGGTCGTTCCTTGCGGAATCGCTCGCGGATGCCCAACAATACCGGCATGTCGCCTTCGTTCCAATTGATTTTGTTTCGGCCGGCATCTGCCAGCGAAAGGTCAGCAATCTCGTAATCGGCCATGATGGTCCTCCTGTAGGTCGTCCGTACCTATGATAGTGGAACTTTCTCTGCATGCAAACTCGCACAGCGATGCCTGTCTTGTCTGAACTGCTATGGTACGATGCGCATATCTGTAGCGAATCAGACGTGAGAGAGGAGTGTGAGATGGCCAAAATAGCCCTCATCGGTGCAGGGAGTGTGGTCTTTACCCGTAACCTATGTAGCGACATCTTGTTGTCACCCGCGCTCCAAGATTGCGAAATCGCACTGATGGACATCGACCGTACGCGCCTCGAGATCGCACGCGCCCTCGTCCAAACCATCATCGACAAACGACAATTACGCGCAACCGTGACCGCAACGACCGTCCGACGTGATGCGGTGCGCGGGGCACGCTATATCATTACGACCTTCCAACAAGGCGGTCTCGGCGCGTACCAGCTCGATATCGACATCCCACAAAAATATGGAGTAGAGCAGTGCGTCGGCGACACGCTCGGTCCAGGCGGCGTCTTCCGCGCGTTGCGCACCATCCCCGTGCTCCTCGATTTGGCGGACGACATCATCCAGGTTGGTAACCGTGACGCGCTGTTGCTCAACTACGTCAATCCGATGGCAGCCAATTGTTGGGCAGTCGATCGCGCCAAGGGGATCCCGCATGTCGGGCTTTGTCATAGTGTGCAGGGCACCAGCGAAATGATGGCGACGTGGGCAGATGTACCATACGAACAGGTCGTCTATCAGTGCGCTGGCATCAATCACCAGGCGTTCTTCCTCAAATTCGAAGACAGCCGCGGGACGGATTTGTACCCCGTCATCCGCGAAGTCACGACACAGCCCGATATCTATGGGAGCGAGCCGGTACGCATCGACATGATGCGGCACTTTGGTTTGTTCGTGACCGAGTCGAGTGGTCATGCCAGCGAGTATATGCCGTACTTCCGTAAAAACGCCGCCATGGTCAACGACGTCTTGGTGCCCAAGTTCACCAGCCCACA
>CAIZHO010000197.1 GCA_903932805.1 uncultured Roseiflexaceae bacterium
GATCTATCATCCACGCATCGGCGATCAGGTCAGCCGTGAAGAGCCATTGATCCGTGGTCGGGAGGCAAAATTGTGGGAGATCCCGTTTTGCTTCGAATTCGACGATTGGGTCCACTTCCAGTTTAACTTCAGCCCATACCGCAACGGGACATCGGCACCGAGTAAAGTACTGGAAATTTGGAACAAAGATTTTGCGTACATGCATCGCACGACGCCGAATGGGATATTGACAGTCGCAATGCACCCGCAGGTGATTGGTCGCGGGCATCGGATCGACATGCTCGAGGAGTTTATCGACACGTGCGCAAGCCACGGCGATGTACAGTTCCGCCGCATGGTTGATGTGGTACATCAACTCGATGCGGCGAGTTTGTAGCAAAACACCGAGATTTCCTCGGTTAGTACCGCTGTACCACTTTTTCGACTGCCGTCGCTACCTCTGCCCAGAGGTTCGACGGCATATGATTGTAGAGCGGTAAGCGGAGCAAACGAGCACTCAGAGAATCCGTCACATCCATGGGGCCGTGTGTGCGTGTATACCGTTGGCCACCGGGTGAACTATGCAGTGGAACATAGTGAAAAATCGCGTTGATGTTGAGTTTCTTCAGTTCTTCCATCGCAGCGTCGCGAAGTTCGTGGGTCGGCATAATCACGTAGTACATGTGTGCATTGTGTCCACACTCAGCAGGGACAACTGGACGGCGCATGTGTTCGTTGGCTTCGAGTGATTGAAACGCCGCATGATAGTACTCCCAGACGTCCAAACGGCTCTGTGTAATCGTGTCACCTTTTTCGAGCTGTGCCCACAAGAATGCAGCAATCAACTCACTCGGGAGGAACGACGATCCGACATGTTGCCAGGTGTATTTGTCGACTTCTCCGCGGAAAAATTTGCTGCGGTCGGTCCCTTTTTCCCAAATGATTTCTGCCAAATCCGTATATGCTGGGTCATTCACGAATAAAGCTCCACCTTCACCGGAAATGACGTTTTTGGTTTCGTGGAAGCTCATTGCAGCGAATTCCCCGATGCTTCCGAGGGCACGACCTTTGTATGTTGACATAAAGCCCTGTGCGGCGTCTTCGATGACCTTGAGGTTATAGCGACGCGCGATCTCCATGATGGTGTCCATCTCACATGCAACACCGGCATAGTGCACCACACAAATGGCTTTGGTACGTGGTGTAATTGCTGCTTCGATGAGCTGTTCGTTGATATTCATGGTATCTGGTCGAATGTCAACAAACACGGGCACCGCGTGACGAAGCACGACTGCATTCGCTGTCGACACAAATGTGTACGACGGCATGATGACTTCGTCGCCGGGATGCAAATCACACAGGATACTTGCCATTTCGAGTGCAGATGTGCACGAATGGGTTAACAACACTTTTGCTGCAGTGGTTTGCTGTTGGAGCCAACTGTGACAAAGCTTGGTATATTTGCCGTTCCCCGATAACTTCCCCAACGTATACGCGTCAGCGATGTAATCGAGTTCTTTGCCAGTCATATACGGCAAGTTGAATGGTACTTTTGACATGGTGCCTTTTCCTTTGAACGACAATCGACATCAGGAACGAATACGCGTTAGATCAGCACGTTGCCGCTCACGAATCGTCGGCCATTCAGCGTCAGTTATCGCAAACCATGCGGTGTCGCGATTTTGCTGTTTGACAACGAGGTGCTGGCGAAAGAGACCTTCGAAACAAAACCCGAGTCGCAGTGCAGCCGCCTTGCTCCGCACATTGCGGTTGTCGCACTTCCACTCGACACGACGGTAGTTTAGCGTGTCGAACAAATACGAAAGCAGTAAATGCGCTGTTTCGGCTGTTAAAACACTCCGTTGAACATTGACATCGTACCAAATATGACCGAGTTCTGCACGACCATGTTGTGCTGCAATATTCATTATTGCGATGAGTCCAACCGCACGTGCAGTACACACATCACGTACCGTATGAAAGAGTGGATCGACGGACTGTTGTTGTACCGTCAACCAATTTCCAAAATCTTCGTGCGTAGCAAATGGGCCATACGGCAAATACTGCCACGTATACAAATGGCGGCTCGTCGCATGACCAGCGGCATACAAATCTTGGCCATCGCGATGCGCATCAAGCGGTTCGAGCGTGACATGAGCCCCGTGGTGTGTGCACAACTGTGGGAGCGACCACTGCATGTGTTACTCCGATCGATACGGTTTACTCAGAAGCGATACCAACCCACGCACCATCGCGCGTGCAGTCGGTAACAGGGATGGCAGATCGAGCCACTCATTTGCTTCACACGTGTTAC
>CAIZHO010000198.1 GCA_903932805.1 uncultured Roseiflexaceae bacterium
CTGAAACCTTCTTAGATATTTCATCTATCAAGCCTTGAATATATGCGACATCATCGACTGGATTGGCATTGAAATTACAACATGCTTCAGAAGCATTCCAAAATTGATTGCCCTGACTAAAATTGAACACAAGCAGAAATGCCAGTAACAGCCCCACTATGGTGCACTGCACAACGAACAGTCGGGTGGCGAGTCGTGCATAGTGGCCGTTGCGACGACGAATGTCGAGCAATAACACCGTCACAAAAAACACGATGCCGACAGCACCTCCGATCCATGGGCCACGGCTCTGAGTGAAGAAAATGGTTACCAGACTCGCTGCGGCAAACACAAAGCTCATCCAGCCGACGATGCGCGTGTATCGATTGTCCGTGGTCGGTAGGTTTTTTTTGAAGATGGGCAGAACGACGACCACCCACAGCAAGACTATCCCAGTCAGTAACCAGAGTGACCAATTCGCACCGAAACGCCCATCGGTAGGCGGCATGATTTTGACCTCATCGCTCGGCTGCGCATTGATGATGAGGGCGATTGCATAGATCGTTGCTATGAACGCTGGGATGAAGGATCGGAGCGGTCGCACAAAGGGGAGAGGTAGACGAAAGAGGATTGATAGATACGCAATTGTTGCGCACAGCAACGCACCCGGGTAGACCCACCAGAAGCGTAAATCGATGGAGCGGACAACGCCACTGAATTGGATGGCAGCAAAGATGATTGCAACGGACGCACTAATGGTCAGTACATTTACGAGAAGGGTACCCAAAGACGGTGCATCTGCCGCATCGTTGGTGTCTTGTTGCGTTGAGCGCAGGAGTGTGAGTCCATAGGCGATTGCATATGGTACGGTGAGAATCAGAAATGCCGCGATAAAAATAGAGTTCCCCATGGTCGATGCCACTCGGGTGATGACGTCACCCTTCCATGGGAGTGGGTCTGACTCGAAGTGTTGCACAAAGCCATAGAGCGTCGGTACGAGTGCAGAAAAGAGCATCATTCCAATGATGCGCCAGAGCTGAGCGACCGTGCGTGTATGTGCAACGATGATCAGAGCGAGGGCGACGTACGAGAGGTTGGTGTACGTACCTTGGAGGCGTTGATATGACCCCCAAAACGAGATGCCGGGCACAATCGAAGTTAATGTCGCAAACAAGAAGATAGCGCAATACGCAATGATACTGTATGCGAGGAAGGAACGTTTGATAGAGAAGGATCCGGGTGTCACGTTGGTGTGACGACGTTGCTCGATCCAGTGGATTGCTGCAATGGCACACAACAACGTGACGAACGCGCGGAAGAGCACTGCTTTGTCTGGTTCAAAATGACGCGCTGACAAGAGATTGAAATAGGACGGAATGATCCCAATGCAGAGTAACCAGCCATATTCGAGTGCCCGTTCGCACCATTTGGTGATTTTGGATTGTGGGTGCATGGTGGGTCCTTTGATTGCGACGTGGCAGAAAAATACGCTACCGTCTCATTGCTTTGCGTTCACGCGCATGTGTCAACATATCCGTGGCCACAGAGCGGCTTTGCGTGCTCACCGGGTGGCCATTAAGCATGGCGGCGAGTTCATCGACGCGTCCTTGCTCATCGAGCGCGGTTACCTGCGTAGAGGTTCGGTCGGCGCTGACTTTTTTGCTGATTGCGTAGTGTGTATCTGCAAATGTTGCAACCTGCGGAAGGTGTGAAATACACAGTACCTGATGATGACGGCTAATTTGCCATAGTTTTTCGCCGACGACTGCGCCGGCCCGTCCGCCGACGCCGGTGTCGACCTCGTCGAAGACCATTGTTTCGACGACTTCGACTTGCGCCAAAACGGACTTGATTGCCAAAAAGAGACGCGATCCTTCGCCGCCTGATGCAGTTTTGGCAAGCGATTTGGGTTCTTCACCAGGATTTGGGGCAATCATGAATTCGACACGGTCGACTCCACTGCGGTCACATGCAAGGAGAGCTGGTGTCCCATTTGATTGACTCACCACGACGCCATCGAACGCATTTGTCTGGGTCTGTTGGACCGCAAAGCGCACATGCGGCATTGCCAAATCGCGCGCCGACGCTTCGACCGCACTGGCTAGTTTGGTTGCCGCGGTAGATCGTTGCTGTGACAACACTCCTGCAGCAGTGCCGAGTTGCCCGCGCATCCGTAGTTCTTGCTGCTCGAGGGCTGCGACATACTCATCGCTGTGTTCGAGTTTGTCGAGTTCAGTCGCGGCATGCTCGGCACGCTCGATGAGTTCTGGAACGGTGGCGCGGTACTTGCGTTGGATAGCGCGGAGTTCGGTGATGCGGTCTTCGATTGCTTCGATGCGACCGGGGTCGAATTCGATACGATCGCGATATGTTCGGACTGCATGGGCAAGATCTGCCAGTGCATACTGGAGTTCTGTTGCCTGTGTGACAATTGGTTCAATGGATGGGTCATATTTGTGCAGGTCGGCACAGAGCTGCGCAACAACCACGCTCGAATCAACAATCCCACGGGGGCGACGTTCATCACCGGTCAGCGATTGGTATATTTGTGTAGTTAACTCGGTGATACGCGCACCATTTTGGAAGCGTGTTCGCTCAGCGACTAATGCTTCTTCTTCACCTGGGATGAGCTTGGCAGCCGCAACATCTGTTTGGAGTGCACGGAGCTCTTGGATGCGGTCGGTGCGCCGATCGGCGGCGGTGCGCAGTTCGTTGAGTTCGGTGCGGATTGCCTTCCACTGTGCATAGAGGTCCGATACCTTCTGCCGTGCTGGGAACAACGCACCGAAGCGGTCAAGGATGTCGAGGTGAGTTTTGGGATTGAAGATGGTCAGACCATCGTGTTGACCATGGATGTCAATCAGCCAACCACCTACCTCACGCACAACCGCGTTGGTGACGGCACGACCATTGATGCGACTCACCGTTCGATTACTTTCGCGGTTCACTTCGCGAAAAATGATGATGCTATCGTCACCCTCTTCGCGTAAGCCGTGTTCGTCGAGGAGAGTAATAAAATCCGGGTGCTGTTTGACTTGAAAGACACCTTCGATGCGTGATCGGTCGGTCCCGCTACGTATATGACTCGCATCAAAACGATCGCCACGTAAAATGCCCAGCGCGTCTATGATCATCGACTTGCCCGCACCTGTCTCGCCACTCAGCACCGAAAAGCCGCTGGAAAAAGACAGGGTAACCTGGTCGATA
>CAIZHO010000199.1 GCA_903932805.1 uncultured Roseiflexaceae bacterium
GGTATCAACATCATGGCCTTTGTGAAGGACTACAACGAGAAGACTTCTTCTCAGTTGGGTAGCACCATCCCTGTCGAAATCACCGTCTACAGCGATCGGTCATTCACCTTCATCCTCAAGACCCCTCCCGCATCCGACTTGCTCCGCAAGGCAGCCAAGGTCGAGCGCGGTTCGGGCACCCCCAAATCGCACCACAGTCGGCTCGATTAGCCGCAAGCAGTTGCGCGCACTGGCCGAACAAAAGATGACCGATTTGAACGCTGTCTCGGTCGAAGCCGCCGAAAACACCATCGCCGGCACCGCTCGCAGCATGGGCATCAAGATCACCGAATAATTCTATAGCTCGTGGGAGGGGTACGCCCCGCATGCACCACGTGGAGGACAACATGGCAAAGAAACACGGGAAGAAATATCTCGAGGCAGCAAAGAAGGTCGACGAGAGCAAGCTGTATGCTCCAGCCGACGCCATCCGTTTGGTCAAAGAAACGTCGTACACCAAGTTCGACGGCTCGGTCGAGGTTCACCTGCGCCTCGGCATTGACCCACGCCAAGCGGACCAAAACATCCGCTCCACCGTCGCCCTGCCACACGGAACCGGCAAAACCGTCCGTGTGTTGGTCTTCGCACAAGGTGATGCTGCAGTCGCAGCGCGCGAAGCCGGCGCAGATTTCGTTGGTGCCGACGAGTTGATCGCCCAGATCGACCGCGAGAATTTCTTCGACTTCGATATCGCCATCGCCACCACTGACATGATGGCCAAGGTCGGCCGCGTCGCCCGAAAGCTCGGACCACGTGGCTTGATGCCGAACCCCAAGTCTGGCACTGTTGTCGCTGGCGACGACTTGGCACGCACCATCAAGGAAGTCCGCGGTGGTCGTGTTGAGTTCCGCAATGACAAGACCGGTTTGTTGCACGTCGCCGTCGGGAAGGTCAGCTTCACCGACGAACAGATCACCCAGAACATCGCGTCTCTGATGGAGTCCGTCAAGGCCACCAAGCCATCGTCCATCAAAGGTACATTCGTTCGATCAGTGACGTTCACCAGCACCATGGGACCTGGTATCGCCGTAGACCCGACGGCAGCACAGGCCATGTCAACCAACTAGCCCACCCACCGCAAACCGGGTTGCACGCAGCCCGGTTTGTCTGGTATACTCCAACAGGAACTTCATACGACCAGAGACCGTCGGTGCCGCTCAGGCATAAAGGGGTACATCCCTACCGACCGAGGTGAGCCCCCCACACTTGCTGTGCACGGGTTACCGCGTCTCGTATGCGGTAACCCGTTTGGTTATCTCTAATCTACACAAGGAGGGGGGTGAAATATGCCAACACAACGCAAAATCGAGACAGTATCTGAATTGACCGAAAAGATGTCACGGATGCAAGCCGTCATCGTTGCTGACTACCGCGGTATCACCGTGGCCGAAGTGACGAAGCTGCGCAACAAAATCCGTCCGCTCGGTGGTGAATTCGTTGTCGCCAAGAACACCCTTGCCTTGATTTCTGCCAAAGAGACCGGTTACGCCGGGATCGAGCCTGCTTTGAAGGGCCCAACCGCACTGTGCTTCGCCTATGGTGATGTCGCAGCAGTGGCCAAAGCGATCAAAGAAGTCAACGCCGAAATCAAAAAGCTGTCGTTCCGTGGCGCTATGCTGGGTACGGTGTACATTGACGGTGCTGATGCACTCGACAAGGTCGCCAGCGTACCTACCCGCCCCGAAATTCTGTCCCAGATCGTCGGAGTCATCGCCGCACCGCTCACCGGTGTCGTCGGGATCCTCGACAGTGTCGCCACTGGCGTCATCTACGCGGTTCAGGGTCGTGCCGACAAACTCGGCGGCGACGACAAGGCTGCCTAAACAGCCCTGCGTCCACCATTCATCTGTGTATCAACATTACTTCTGAGGAGTACTACTGTGTCCGACAAAATCAACAAAATTGTGAGCGCAATCGAAGAACTGAATGTTCTTGAACTGGTCGAGCTGAAGAAGACCATGGAAGACAAGTGGGGCGTTACCGCCGCCGCTCCGATGATGATGGGTGCTATGGCACCTGCAGCTGGTGCTCCTGCAGCAGCAGCCGAAGAAAAGACCGAGTTTGACGTCATCCTCAAGGATGCCGGCGCAAACAAGATCAACGTCATCAAGGTCGTTCGCGAAATCACCAGCCTGGGCCTCAAAGAAGCCAAGGACCTGGTCGATGGCGCACCAAAGGCCGTCAAGGAAGCTGCTTCGAAAGAAGAAGCCGACCAGATCAAGGCCAAGTTGGTCGAAGCTGGCGCAACCGTCGAAATCAAGTAATACGGATTTCGCCCAGACCGGCCGAGGCAATTGCCTCGGCCGGTTTGCTATAGAATCGACCACACACTATGCGTAGACCCATCTATCGAGACAGCGACCACGAACTCCTCGGATTTGTCATCTCAGGCGCCGACCGCTGGCGCGCTCTCACCGTGTTCGGCGGCATCCTCGGCACCTTCGCATCTGAGAGCGACGCGAGCGCGCATGTCGTCAGACGCGGTCTGCCGTCACTCGCCGCCCACTGGCAATACTACGACACGAGCGCAGACCAATGGCATACCTGCCTCATCCAAGAGGCTCACGAATCAACCGTCACCATTGTGCTCGGGTATACATCGGAACCTGGTGCGCCGACCAAAACACTATCTGCCGACGATTTTGCACGCGGCGACATCCTCACCCTCGAATAATACGACCAGCGGCAGAACGGGCTGTACATACGCATGCCGACGACGTCCGGCGGCGACGTTTGTGTGGTGCGCTGCACCACACGGAGGCCTGCCGACAGGAGCCGCCGCCACCAGCATCTGTTGCGACGCAGGCGTAGCCTTTTCCCAAAAACGAAAAACCACCTTCTACTGATTGGGGAGCCGCACGCTTTGTTGCCACGACACCGCCTGCCGAATCCCCGTGGGGAGATCGATGGTCGGTGTATAGCCGAGGAGTTCTTTGGCACGGCGCAAATCGGCAATGTAATACGACACCTCGCCGATCCGTTTGCTCTCTTCGATGCGGATATCGGGTTGTGCGTTGCCGACTGCAGCCGCCACATGCTGTGCCATCTCGACTAATGTACTCCCTACCCCATACGCCAGGTTAATGGTGGCGGCAGTGATGTGCCGGTGCGTGAGTGCATCGATCCCGCGCAGGATGCCGGCTACACAATCGTCGACATGGGTGAAATCGAGCTTTTTTTCGCGCCCATAGACCGTCACCGGGCGGCCCGCACGGAGTTCACGGATAAACAGCGGGATGACCCGTTCCATCCGCTCGATATCGTTGTCATAGCGGCCATAGACATTCGAAAAGCGAAAGACGATATACGGCAGCCCATAGCACCGCGCATACGAATAGACCAGTGACTCCCCGGCTATTTTGCTGGCCGAGTAAGGGCTTTCGGTGTAGGCGAAATCAGCGGTCTGCTCGTCGGTCAGGTAGCGATTGATGTCGCCGTAGACCTCACGCGATGATGCAAAAACGACGGGGAGCTGTTGTGCACGGCAGTACTCGAGGACATTGAAGGTCGAATTAATGTTTTCGAGCGCTCGGTGCGGTTGTTCAACCAGCTCGTGCACTTTGGCATTTGCTGCCAAATGGACCACGACGTCGACTGCTGGGTAGGCGGTGCCGCCGATCCCACCAACAAAATCGCGATACGGCATACCCAGGTCCTGCAACAGGGTGGGAAAAGCATCGGTCCAGGTGTTTTGGCGGCGATCGACCCCAAAGACCGCATGCCCCAGGGTCACCAATGCGAGGCCAAGATTGGTGCCGATTTGGCCACTCGAACCGGTAATCAATACCCGCATATGCCCCTCACCATTCGTCAAAAAAGGGCAATCGACCATGCGCCGATTGCCCCGTTGCTCGTGCTGACGCCAGACAGCTAAATGTGCGTCACCCAGTTGATACCATTGCGAAAAATCGCCAACCCATCACCGTGCGTGCGCGACTCGCGGGTCCAACGCGGATGCTGCCATGGGGTCAACGCATTTTCGGGGTGCGGCATCATCCCCATAATCCGACCCGATGCGTCGCAGACGGCAGCGATGCCATGGTACG
Source organism: uncultured Roseiflexaceae bacterium (assembly GCA_903932805.1). Classification (GTDB taxonomy): domain Bacteria; phylum Chloroflexota; class Chloroflexia; order Chloroflexales; family Roseiflexaceae; genus UBA965. The sequence continues at coordinate 4,086 of CAIZHO010000199.1, forward strand.
AACCGTTGGGGTTGGCCGGGTATGCCTCGGTCGGTTGGTCGTCGGTACCGAGATAGCGGAACGCCACCTGGCCATTCGCTGCAAGGGCATCGAGGGCGGCATCGGACTGCATCACAAAGCGACCTTCGCCATGCGCAACGGGTACTTCGATCGGTGCATCGATACCCTGCGTGAACACGCTCCGGCTTGCCCCGGCGGCCAGGCGCACCCAGCGGCATTCGAACCGGCCAGACGCGTTGTGGGTGAGTGACGCACTGAGCTGGGACAATGTTGCACCGGGGAGCAGGCCAGATTTGACGAGTACTTGGAACCCATTGCAGATGCCGAGGATGGCACGTCCGTCTTCAACGAAGCGGCGCATTTGGTCTTCGAGACGATGCCGGATATCGAGCGCCAGCATGGCACCTGCGCCGAGGTGGTCGCCATACGAAAACCCGCCCGGCACGATCAGCATGGCATAGTCAAGCAGCGACACAGAGCCATCAATCAGACGGCCGATGTGCACGATGTCTGGGCTACCACCAGCCATGGTAACGGCACGAGCGGCGTCACCATCACGGTTAATGCCTGCGGCGCGGACGATGATGACACGTGGGCTCATGCTATTACTCCCATCGGAATTCTATTTCGACCTCACCGATACGGATCCGGTCGCCCGGTCGCAATGGTTGGGGAGTTTGTGCGGCGACGGGCAATCCGTTGAGCTGTGTGCCATTGAGCGAACCGAGATCCTGGAGCAGATGTTCGCCGTTTTGCTCGATGATGAGCGCGTGGCTCCGTGAGGCAACACCACGATCATAATCGGCCAAGTCAATCTCGGGGAACAAGCGATTGGCAGGGTCACGTCGACCGATACGCGCAGGGAACCGATCCAAACGCACGCGATTGGATCCACGCGGGGACGCCACGATGAGCAAGACCGTCTGCTTGTCTTCGCCACCGAGCGGCTTGCCGCAACTATTGCAGAAGCGCGAATCGATACGGTTGACGTTGCGACAGTTTTTGCAGGTCTGCACCCCCTCGGTGTGCCCGGCAGGAATAATCGGCGGTGGGGAGACTCCGACCGTGGGGTCATTGTAGTGCTCGCCGAGACAGGCCAAAAGTGCTTCGGCCATTGCACCGGCGGACTGAAAGCGCTTGTCGGGATCGTGTTCCATCGATTTGACAATGATTTCTTCGAGCTCAGGGGTCACCGTCGCGTTCAGACGCCGTATCGAGCCGATTGTCGGCTGGTGCAGGGGCACGGGAGTAATATTGGTGAGCAGATGGAGCAACGTCGAACCAAGACCATAGACGTCGGATCGAGCATCGGTCTGGCCTTTGCCGTATTGTTCGGGTGGTGCATAGCCAGCCGAACCCATGGCCACGGTGTCTTTGCTCTGGCCTTTTTTGTGGGTGCGAGCGACACCAAAGTCGATGAGCTTGATGACCCGATCCGCACGCAACATGACGTTTGATGGTTTGATATCGCGATAGATAATCGGCGGGGTACGGGTATGCAAATACTCGAGTACCCGCGCAACCTGGATACACACACTACTCACCTGAACGGCTGCCAATGGCGCGTTGACCGTGCGGATCCGCTCATCGAGTGTCTGCCCGGGCACAAACTCCATCACGATACAGGGCCACTGATTGTGCGTGAATATTTCGGATACTGCAGGCAAATTCGGGTGGGCGAGGCTCCGCAGGAGCTCCGCTTCTTGGAGGAACAGTCTGCGCTGATCAGACTCCTCCACCGGGCGCATCTCATCGGTCGGGAAGAGCTCTTTGAGCGCCCAGACGGTATGATCTGCCATACGCATGACACGATACACCGCGCCCATCCCGCCTCGACCAATCATGGCCAACACACGGTAGTCTGAGAGCGCCCCTGTCACAATGCTGTTATTCGCTAAATAATCTCTCATAGACCATTTCGTTCTGCGTGATGTTGTATTTTAACATTTTCTCAGCATCAGAAAATGAGAAAACTGGCGCAACGTCTTTCAGGCTCGTCCTTGCCAAGCTATATGAAACCGAAACAATAGACTGATTGTTTGTCAGTAGGAAGCGAGTATGATGCGTATACAGAGAATAAGAGGAGATGTGTATGTTTTCGATCAAACGGATACTCATGGGGCTGATTACCCTCTTTGCGGTAATCCAACTCATCCCCGTCAATCGCACAAACCCGCCCGAGGCTGACCCGATTGTGTTCACGAACCCGCAAGCCGCGGCCATCGCGCAACGTGCCTGTTATGCATGTCATGCCAACACAAACACATGGGATTGGTACTCGTATATTGCTCCTGTATCGTGGATTTATATCGACCATGTCACCGAGGGGCGGCAAAAGCTGAATTTCTCGGACATCGCTGCCACCATTGCGAATAATGCCGAGGATGGCGAAGGTATGATCCACCGTGCCCGCGCAGAAGAAACAGAGGGCGGCGAAACGGCCGGGGCTACAGGCAGCGCAGCCGAGGTCATTGATGAAGTCGCCGAATCCATACAAGAAGGCGAAATGCCGCCAGCCTACTTCTATCTCATGCATCGTGACGATGCAACAATGACCGCCGAAGAGCAAACGATCCTTATTCAAGGCATCCGCGATGCACTCGCAGGCCGCTAACGCAGCAAGAACGTAGCAGCACACACGAACCGCCGGCACATGGATATGCCATGTGTCGGCACAGACGGCAGGAGCGCTCGTCGCCGCCAGCAACTGCCTACTGTGCCGCACCATGACAGCGTTGAAGTGTCTGTGACGTTGCGTGGCGTGGGGAACGCATTCGTGACAAGCATGGCAAGGATTTATTTGCATTCATGATTTTCGTATGGTACTATTGAAGCAACGAGTTGCGGGAGTGGCTCAGTTGGTAGAGCGAAACCTTGCCAAGGTTTAGGTCGCGAGTTCGAATCTCGTCTCCCGCCCCATTTCTGAACCGGGCATCGATGCACATCGATGTCCGGTTTTTCTATCGTACTGCATAGCATAGAGGAGTCGCACATGGACATCGGAATCATCGGTCTCGGCCGCATGGGTGCGGGCATGGCGCGGCGCTGGTTGCGGCATGGACATCGCGTCGTCGTCAACAACCGGAGCCACGACCCCATCCGTGAACTCGAAAAAGACGGCGCGGTCGGCGCCTACGACCTGCAATCACTGGTCGACGCATTGCCGGCACCCCGGGCGATCTGGGTCATGTTGCCCAGCGGTGCGACCACCGAGGCAATGATCGACAACTTGTCCACCCTTCTGAGTCCCGGTGACACCATCATCGACAGCGGCAACACCAACTTCAATGACGATATGCGCCGTGCACCGGTCCTTGCGGCCAAAGGCATCAACTACATCGACCAAGGGACATCGGGCGGGATCTGGGGTCTCGAACTGGGCTTTTGTCTGATGGTCGGTGGCGACACCGCCGTCGTCAAGCGCCTCGAACCGGCCTTCATCGACTTGGCCCCCAAAGACGGTTATTTGCACGCTGGCCCGGTCGGCAGCGGTCACTTCGTCAAGATGGTCCACAATGGCGTCGAATACGGCATGATGCAGGCCTATGCAGAGGGCTTCGAAATCATGCAGGCCCGCAAAGATTTCAACCTCGATATGCATGCCATCTCGAAGGTCTGGAACCACGGCAGCGTGGTCCGTTCGTGGTTGCTCGAATTGGCCGAAGATGCATTCAAACAGGATCCACAACTGAGCGAACTCAAGGGCTATGTCGAAGACAGCGGCGAAGGTCGCTGGACCATTCAGGCAGCGATAGACCTCGATGTACCAGCACCGGTCATCACGTTGTCGTTGTTCGAGCGCTTCCATTCACGTCGACCACACTCATACGCGGCCAAGGTCCTCGCAGCACTGCGCAAGGGCTTTGGTGGGCACGCCATCAAAAAAGCTGAATAACGTAGGTCCGGTGAGCAGGGCGGGTGAAGTTCCGTGCGTTATTTGAGTGGGGCTTTTTGCAAATAGCCCCACTCTATAATTACACTCGTACGCTCATGCGTCGCTGCGAGACCGTGCCTCTTCCCAATCCGGGCAGTGGTGAAACGTGCGGGAAATTGCGCGGGGAGCGCATCTCGATGCACGCATACTGCATTGTTGTGGTACAGTAGGGCGCCGACGTTGGCGACACATGAGGAGGTGCGACGATGCAACTACCGCAGAGCAAAATTGATTTCTACCAGACCAATGGATTTGTGCAGATCGACAATCTGCTGACGCCAGCAGAGTTGGACGAGTTGTCGGGTGCAATCGACGAGGTCATGCTCGACTCGACAGCAGAAGTTGCGCTCCAGACCGACAAAGCCGGCGGCAACTACTACAAGGTGCTCAACCAGCGCGTCAACACGTGGCGTGACCACGGCGTTATGGCCAAGTTTTCGCTCAATGAGAAAATAGCCCGGGCAGCCATGGAGTTGAGCGGTGCATCTGGCATTCGGTTGTTCCACGATCATGCGTTGTGGAAGATGCCGGGCGACTCAAAACCCACCCCATGGCACCAAGACTTCCCGTATTGGCCGATGCACGAACCCGGCGCATTGTCTGCGTGGATCCCCATGCACGATGTCGACGAAGAAAACGGCTGCATGATGTTTGTGCCGGGCACACAAAATAAGGGGAAGCTGACCGGGATTGACCTGGTCAATCCGCAGGATATTTTTGCATTCGAAGAAAACAAAGATGTCAATCGCAATACGGCGGTCAAGGTGCCCCTCAAGAAGGGGCAAATGACGTTCCACAATGGATTGACTTTCCACTATGCGCATGCCAACAAATCCAGCCAGCCGCGGCGCGTGCTTGCGCTTATCTTCTTCCCCGATGGGACGCGCTTTAATGGCAAGCCACACGTCATCACCGATGGCAAGGGATTGGTGGCTGATCAGCCGTTCAAAGGTGGATTGTTCCCGTTGATCGTGAAGAAGTAGTTATCAGTTATCAGTTATCAGTTATCAGTTATCAGTTCGGTAAGCGGTTGGTAGACTATGTTTTGGATGGTGGTGGTCGGCGAATCCTCCTGCGTTGCAGGGGATGTGTGCCGAC
>CAIZHO010000200.1 GCA_903932805.1 uncultured Roseiflexaceae bacterium
GAAACGAGGCTGTATGGGTACACCTTCCTCCCGACTCACCGGAACAGTGCTGCTGTTGATAGTGGTTGCTTGCTTACAGTGGCCGGCAGTACCGCATGCGTCAGGTGGATCGGCGGTGTATGCGCGTATTGCGACGCTCACCAAAACGAAACAACGCACCAGCACGCGGACAGCAACCCGCACAATACCCAAACCACGCACCAGCACGCGGACAGCACCACGCACTGTCACCAAAACACGCACAAACACACGAACAACGACGAAAAGCCCTACCAAAACACGGAGCGCAACACAGACAAGACCCCCCTCGCTAACGGCAACCCCCACGGTCACGCCAACGTCGAGCGCGACGCCGACAGCGACGCCAAATCCTGATGCTGCCCGAAACACCATCGTGAATGGTGGTTTCGAAACGGGGAGCGGTTGGACAATGAGTTCGGTGTTTATCTGGCAAAGATTCTCCGGCGTGGATCCCAAATCAGGGCGCCGCCTGCTGGCGTCATCTGGCGCTCCTGCGTCTATTTATCAGATGGCAACAATACCGGCAAGTGCTCCGTATCTGCGATTCTCATATTATGTTGTCAACTCGAGTTTTTGTAGCAACTCACCTTATTTAATTGTGCATACAAATGATGGGATCATTTCACTTCAAATCGATGCATGCAACACGACCGGCTGGGTGACTGGCACCGTAAACATGACGAGCATAATTGGGTCGACGAAGAACATTGTGTTCGAGTTCGTCGAAGAAAATGCAGGCGGTGCTATTCTCATCGACGATATTGGGTTCGTCAGTGAGCCGACCCGTGTCGTTGATTACTACCCTTCCGCTGATTTTTAGGCGATGGGCATTCGTCGAAATGCCATGCTGAATACACCCAGAAATTGCTATACTACCGACACTCCACAGAAGAATTGCTGACATAGAGGAGCGTATGTCCACAACGCACGCATTGCTTGCCAAACTCGGCGCATCGTTATTGGTTCTGGGATTGATTGGGTGTTCTTCACCGGCAGGACAGGCTGTTGCACCAACAGAAGTCCCCGCGGCTCCCAAGGCAGCCGCACACTGGACCTACGAAGGCGAAGAAGGCCCAGAGCACTGGGGCAATCTCGACCCCGCCTATCTGCTGTGTGTCGACGGGACGGCACAGACCCCCATCGACATCACGGCCAAATCGACAAACGATGTCGCCGACCCAGTCTTTGGGTACAGCGCTGGTGCAGCGGACTTCGTCAATAACGGACACACGGTCCAAGCGGTACCTGCAGCCGGCAACACATTGACCGTCGGCGAGACGGTGTACACGCTCAAGCAGCTCCACTTCCACACGCCGAGCGAGCATGCCATCGACGGGGTGAAAGCAGCGGCAGAAATGCATTTTGTACATCAATCCGAGGCTGGTGTGTTGGCGGTCGTGGGTGTGATGATTGTCGCGGGTGATGCACCCAATACAGCCTGGGAGCCGTACGTCGCTGGTACCAGCACCCCCAAAGGCGGGGCAGCAAGTGCCACCATTGATTGGCCAGCGTTGTTACCGGCCGAGCACATCACCTACCAGTATGAGGGTAGTCTGACCACGCCGCCCTGTTCCGAAGGGGTGCAATGGATGGTGATGCGCGACGCCGTCACGCTGAGTCAGACCCAAATTGATGCCCTTGCTGCAGCCTACGAGGGCAATGCTCGCCCGCTCCAGCCCATCGGCGATCGCGACGTGGTCCTCGACACACAGACCAAATAGTCCCGCAGTCGGTACCCCGCACCACTTCATAATAGGTGGTGTGGGGATTTTTTTGCGCACTGCACTGTGGGTCAATGGGCACGTGCAGGGATGTGGATCTCAGAACATGATTAAACTGATTGTATTTATCGTCTGAGTGCAAGAGATACGGATAATGACGAATCTCGATGCGTATATTTGTGCATTACGATACGAAATCGGGTAAAAAATCAATTGACGAACCCAGATAAATACTCTAGAATCTATCTCATGCAACTTTCAGCTTCAAAGGGGAACCTTTGTGGTGGGGGATTGCACTAGATTTTCCGTTCTCTTCGAAAGGATCAGAACACATGCGAACGACCTCATCATGGAAGCGCGCAGCTGCCTTGTTGGCAGCAGCATTGTTGCTTCCATTGCTCGTGGCCTGTGGCGGCGCAGCTGCCCCAGCCGCAGAGCCAACCGCGGCCCCTGAGGCACCTGCTGCAGAACCAACCGCAGCACCAGCCGAAGAGCCAGCTGCAGAGCCAACTGCAGAGCCAGCCCCAGCCGAGAAGGACACGACCCTCAACATCCTTTACTGGCAGGCACCAACCATCCTGAACCCACACTTGGCTTCAGGCACCAAGGACTTCGACGCAGCTGGCGTCATCCTCGAGCCATTGGCACGCTACAACTCGGCTGACGAGTTGGTACCGTACTTGGCCGAAGAAATCCCAACCTTGGCCAACGGCGGCGTTGCTGCAGACAGCATGAGCGTCACCTGGAAGCTGAAGAAGGGCGTGAAGTGGTCCGACGGCAGTGATTTCACCGCTGACGACGTCATCTTCACGTGGCAGTACGCATCGAACGAGAAGACGCCGGCAACGACGGCTTCGAACTACAACGGTATTGCCAACATCGAAGCTGTTGATGCAAACACC
>CAIZHO010000201.1 GCA_903932805.1 uncultured Roseiflexaceae bacterium
ACATGCAGAAAGTCATGTTTGAGCAGCTCTCAGTCCCCGCAGCAGCCCGCTTGGACAAGGCAGATTTGATCCACGTACCGTACTTTGCGCCACCGTTATCATCGCGTGTGCCGGTTGTTACGACTATTCCCGACCTCATACCATTGACGCGGAGCGCCTACCGGGGGAGCCTCAAAATCCGTGCATACACCGCGTTGGTGCGCCGGGCTGCACAGCATTCGGTGCGTATCATTGCCATTTCGCAGGCGGTCGCCCAGCAGGTGACTACCATCCTCGGTCGGCCAGCCAGTAGTATCGACGTCACGTATTTGGCACCCGACCCCATCTACCAGCCAACGGACGTGTCTGATGCACTCCGTGCCGCCTCCGAGATACCTGCGCAGTACGTGTATTATGTCGGCGGCTACGATGAGCGCAAAAACATCCCCACGCTCCTGCGTGCATATGCTGCACTCCCCGAAGCGCTCCGCACCCAATATCCGCTCGTCTTGGCCGGCAAAGCGGCGGGCACGAACCCGACACTCTTCCCCGATATCGATGGGCTGATTACCCAGTTGGGCATCGGTCCCACGGTGCGCCGCATCGATGTCGCGCGTGCGGACAATCCTGCACTCTATAGTGGCGCAACGTGCTTCGTCTACCCGTCGTGCGACGAGGGCTTTGGGTTGCCACCACTCGAAGCAATGGCCTGCGGTACAGCCGTCATCGCCGCCCGTGCGGCCAGTATCCCCGAGGTGGTCGGTGATGCTGCACATCTGGTTGACCCGTTGGATGTGGCTAGCTGGACCGCTGCACTCCATGCCGTATTGACCGACGCCGACCTGCGCAACCAATTGCACCGTTCAGGCACAGAGCGTGCACGTCAATTCACGTATGGCCAGACCGCGGCTGCGACCCGCGCCGTCTATCTACGTGCCTTGGGCCGCGAGGGCGACGCATGAAGGTCGTTATTCTCTCAAAGGCACTACACAGCATCGCCTACCGGCGCAAAACCGATGCAATCGCCGCCCATCCTGGGCTCGACTTGACGGTAATCGTGCCCCCCAGCTGGCGCGAACCACGTGCCGCAGCGCAGGTGTACGAACCGGGACCGACCCCGAACTACACCGTCATCCAAACCCCTATCCGCTGGAACGGCCACCACCACATCCACTGGTACCCGCAGGTCGGGGCGCTGTTGCGCACCATCCAACCTGACGTAGTGCACGTCGACGAAGAATCCTTCAATCTCGCGACGTTCTTGGCCATGCGTGCCGCACAGGCCGTCGGCGCAGCGAGTTGCTTTTATAATTACGCCAACATCGAACGGACATACCCGCCGCCGTTCGGCTGGTTCGAGCGCTATGCGTTCCGCAACGCAGCACACGCCATTGCGTGCTCGCACGAAGCAGGCGAAATCCTACGGCGACACGGATACACGGGCAAACTAAGCATCCTTCCGCAGACCGGCGTCGATCCCGATTTGTATACCCCTGCCGCACACCCTGCGCCCACAGACAATTGCATCATGCTCGGGTACGTGGGCCGCATCGTGCCCGAAAAGGGCATTGCCGACCTCATCAACGCCCTTGCGTTGTTGCCTGCGCACTACCAATTAACCCTCGTTGGTGCAGGAACAGATGAACAGCTTCTGCGTACCTTGGCTGACAACCTCGGGGTGGGCAAGCGTATACACTGGCATGACCCCATCGCGACGAGCGCGATGCCGGCTATGATGCAATCCTTCACGGCGTTGGTGTTGCCTTCGCGCACAACAGCCAATTGGAAGGAACAGTTCGGTCGTGTCATTATCGAAGCGATGGCCTGTGGCATTCCCGTCATTGGCAGCGATTCGGGCGAAATCCCCCATGTCATCGGCGCTGGCGGCGCGACCTTCCCCGAAGGCGATGCAGGTGCACTCGCCTCTGTCATTCACGTTATCTGTGCTGACCCAAACCGTCTTGAAGCACTCCGCGCAACTGCCCGCCAGCGCGTCCTGTCGCACTATACCCAGACTGCATTGGCAGCGCGGTATGTCGACATTTATCGGCAGATGGCCGCTATGCGGCTGCGTACCTAAGCGACTGCCACCGGCAGTGCACAACAATCATCCCCGGCATAGCGCATCGCCTTTGTACACGACGCACACTATCGATCAACGGCAAACGTAGCCACGTCAAACGACACAAAGAAACATCGTGCGATGCACTTGCACCGCACGATGACACAATTATGTGGGGTGGAATCAAGACCTATCGCTTAGTTGTGGAACGGCCACCAACCAAGCATACCCAAGATGATGATTGACCCCAAAAATGTGAGTAAGGCGACAGAAAGCCCAGCCCCTTGCCAACTCAGCTGTGGCGCTAAGAGCAACCGCATTGATGCGGTGCTATAGCTGCCGCTTGTTTGCTCGGCCGCAAACTCGGTTGCAGTAATTGCCAACTGTGCGAGCGGTACTGGCCTCGTCGGTGGTGTGTCGACTGCATCGACAGAGACAATCAGTGCGGTGATATTGTCGCTGCCACCACGTTCGTTGGCCGTATCAATCAGCCGTTCGACTGCGTCGACCCCATTGGATTGCCCAATAATCGATACCAACTCAGCATCATTGACATGATTGATGAGCCCGTCACTGGCAAGCAAAATACGGTCATTGGTTTGCACAGGAAAAGAAAACAAATCCACGACGACGTCGGGTTGATGGCCCAGCGCCCGGGTGATGACATGTCGATAATACATTTTGTCAGCGTCGGCAACGGTAATCATCCCAGCAGCAACTTGTTCGTTGACCAACGAGTGATCGCGGCTGATTTGGCGAATATCGTTGTCACGGATCAGATAGGCCCGGCTGTCACCGACGTTGGCGACGATGCATGTATCATTGCGCAACACAGCAGCAACACCCGTGGTGCCCATGGATGTGCCAGTGCGTGTACCTTCATTGAATATTGCGGCATTCGCGCTTTCGAATGCAAGGCTGAGAGCTACTCCGCGTTCGTCATCACGAAGCCCGTAGAAAGCCGTTATGATGTGTTCTACGGCCATATGACTGGCTACTTCACCGGCTTCGTGCCCGCCCATTCCATCGCATACGACGAACACATGGCCAAGCTGGTCTGCTTGGTCACCTTCGCCCACCCCGTAGTCGTCTTCGTTGTGTTCGCGATGTCGCCCCACGTCGGTGCGAGCAGAGTGGCTACACTTCATTGAACATCCGGTCTTTGTGAATGTACGCTCTTATGTAGTATAACATATGATAGTTTATACAACAACCAGCAAACCGTTGCAGCCAAGCACACAGAAGGAGCACTAGAATGCCATATACCATTGGTGTCGATTTGGGTGGGACAAACCTGCGTGCGGGATTAGTCGACCAAGATGGCGTGATCCTCTATGACACCAAGGTCGACACCAAGGTCGACGAAGGCGCGCAAGCAATTTTTGGTCGGATGGTCGCGCTTATTGCCGATGTCCAAGCCCATCTGCCCGCTGGTGCACAGCTCGACGGCGTCGGGATTGGTGTGCCAGGCCCACTCGACCCGTTTGCTGGTTTCGTCTTTGCCATGCCAAATATCAAAGGATTCGAGAACACTCCGCTGCGCAACATGCTCCAGAACGCCACAGGGCTTGATGTCGAGCTGGGCAACGATGCAAATGCTGCAGCAGTGGGCGAATGGATCTTTGGTGCAGGCAAAGGCCTGCGCGATTTGGTCTATGTCACCGTCAGCACCGGCATCGGCGGCGGGGTCATCATCGACGACCATCTCTTGCTTGGGCATCGTGGCTCGGCAGGTGAAGTCGGTCATCACATCATCGACTGGCACACCCGCATGTCCTGGGAAGACACCGCCGCCGGTCCTGGGTTTGCAGCACGCGCAGCAGCTGCGATGAGCGCCGATGCGACCACGGCCCTGCATACACTGACTACCCCTGCCGCGGTCCAAGGCCATCACATCGCCCAAGCCGCCAAAAACGGCGACGCACTGGCGCTCCGCCTCATGGACGACGAAGGCGAGGCGATCGGCGCCGGCCTGGTCAATATGCTCCATTTGTACAGCCCCGCCAAAATCGTCCTCGGCGGCGGTGTGGTTATCAACAATCCGCAGTTCGTCGAGCGCGCCCGACAGGTCATCGCTGAACGTGCACTCGCGGTCTACCGCGACGTCCCGGTGGTCATGACCGAACTCGGTGATCGTATCGGTCTCCTTGGGGCAGCTGCCCTCTACAATCACATGCGCCACCGCCGCTAACCGAACCGTGAGGTCATCCGATGCTCCGTGCGCATCAGCTCGAAATCTGCGAATCACGCAGCATCAATCACCTCCATTGGGTCGCTCTCAGCGCACCGCACCTCGCGGCGCATTGGCAGCCCGGTCAGTTCATCCAAGTGCGCTGCGATGACCCCAACGGCCAGCAGCGCTTGTTGGTGCGCAGTCTCTTTGCTGCCCAAGTCGACGCCAAAGTCGGTCGTATCGGATTACTGCTTGCACCACACAGCGACGACGGCCTGCGCTGGCTGAGCGAACAACCAATCGGCAAACAGCTCACCGTCTATGGTCCCTATGGCAAATTACCCTACCCGTTGCAACCACGCGGGACCGCACTGTGTATTGGCCAAAGCGAAGGTGCCTTGCGCCTGCTGGGGCTCGTCAACGCGCTCCAGACAAACGGCACTGCAACAACCTTTATCGCCGGCGAAATGACTTCCCAATGGCACATCGCACCTCAATTGGTCCCGACCGATGTCGAGTACATGGCCGGTGCCGAAAACGTGCTGCGCATTGCCGAGAAACGCCTCCCGGACCTCATCCGCTGGGCAGATCACATCTATGTAGCCGCGGGGAGCCCAGTCGTCAGCGCACTCCGCCACATCATCCGGCAAACACGCTTGCGTGCCGATAAATCACTCACTGCAGTCGCAGTAACGCTCCCCATGCCGTGTGCGAGTCAATCGTGCCAGCAGTGCCGAGTCCAAACACGAAGCGGCCCGCGCTTGGCGTGCCAAGTCGGGCCGTGGTTTGATATGCAGTCATTGGGGTGAGTGCCAACTATGCGCTAGATAATGATTCCACGCTTGCGGACTTCTTGTTGCTTTGCTTTGCGGAACAGTTCGTCATAGTTGACACGCCCCATCGAAATTTCGTAGCGCAATTTCGATTGCAGAAGCTCATGCAATTCACTATCGAGGCGTTCTTCTTGCATCAGTTCGTCGGTCATAATCTCGACAATCGCCACACGCAATTCTGCATCGTCGGATTCGAACAACACCCCATCGGTGTCGGCCAATACATCGACAAGCTGCTCTGCATAATGCGTGACTTTGTTCGGTGAAATACGCATCCGTACGCTCGCATTCTACCCGCTTGTCACGAACTTCTCTCTCGCCATGCGGGTACGCATAGTCTATGTGGTAATCTGACATCCGTCAATCATTCTGTGTGGGAGCATCATGGAACGGCACGAATACGACACGATGGCACTCGTCGAACGCAATCATTGGTGGTATGTGGGGATGCGGCGGATTGCCGCAACCTTGATTGCACGCATCCCAACGCCACACCTCATTGTCGATGCCGGTTGTGGTACCGGCGGCAATGTGCGTTGGCTTGCCCAATACGGCAGGTGTATCGGTTTTGATATGAGTCCCGATGCACTTACCTATGCGCACAACGCCGGCGACGATGTCTTGCAAGGCAGTATCGATGCTATCCCGGTTGCATCGGCCAGCGCTGATTTGGTGACGAGTTTTGATGTCATTTATCATCGCGCGGTGCGCGACGATGCTGCGGCAATACGTGAATGTGCCCGCATTATCAAACCAGGCGGATACTTCCTATTGCGCGTACCCGCCAACGATTGGCTCCGTGGCCATCACGATGAGCGCGTCCACACCGCGCGCAGATACTCACACACACAAGTGACGCAGCTCTGTGTGCAAGCAGGTCTCGAGGTCAAGGTCCTCAGTTATGCCAATACTCTGCTCTTCCCTGTTGCGGTGCTCCAACGCATGCGCGAACACGGCAACGGCAAGCTTGACGCACCATCCGATTTGACTGCTCCCTCTCCATTTATCGATCTGATCGGTCGCGTTGCCCTGACCGTCGAATCCTGGTTGTTGACAATTGGCGTGCGGATGCCCTATGGAGTATCATTAGTCTGCCTGGCGCAACGACCGCTGGCGCACACACAAGACGGAGTGCATGATGCTACAACAGCTGCTTGACACAATTGCACGGCAGCCGGCGGTATGGGACGCCTTTCGTTCTGTTGCCGAATTCGGGTTCAGCGCAGATTACAAAGTCATCGAGCGCGAACTCAACCCCTTTGGCGGCAACCAACAGCGACGTTTCCTCGATTTTGGGTGTGGCACCGGTCAATTCGCACGGTGCTTCCCCGCTGATCGCTATTATGGCTTCGATATTGCCCCGCACTATGTCAGTCATGCCCGCCGCCAAACTCCACATCGCCTGTGCGTGATGAATGGCACTGCGGTTGGGTTTGCCAGCGATACATTCGACGCTGCCCTCATCATGGGCGTCTTTCACCACCTCGATGATGCCACCGTCATCGCCTGCGTCCAAGAGCTCCATCGGATGCTTCGACATAACGGCACGATATTGATGCTCGAAGACATCCCCACCCAAAACCCACTCAATCTCGCTGGCCGCGCAATGCATTGGCTCGATCGTGGCGACAATATACGCACCGTTGCGCACTATCAGCAGCTGATGGAGCCCTACTTTAGCATCCAACGCAGTAGCACTATTCTGAGTGGTATTTGCGACCTCGGTGTGTACGTAATGACCCGCAACGATGCTCCCACGCACGCCTAGCGCACTCGAACGAACCATCGTGTGCCAATCCAGCACAGAATCGAGGGTCCCGTGATCGAATTTCGCTCTGTCAGCAAGTCCTATGGCAACACGCACGCGTTGGTGTCACTGTCTTGTGTCATACCACGTGGTTCAACCGTCGGATTGATTGGCCCCAACGGTTCGGGCAAAACTACCGCGCTCCGGCTTTTGACGACCCTCATTACCCCAACAAGCGGCGACATCATTGTCGACGGCCTATCGGTGTGTGCGGATCCCACGCACGTGCGCCAACGCATCGGATACATGCCCGACACCTTTGGCGTCTACGAGTCGATGACAGCCACCGAATACCTCGATTTCTATGCCCGTTGCGGCACCATGGCGCCGGCGCAACGCAGTGCCATCATCCCAACGATGTTGGCGCGTGTCGGGTTATCAGACGCCGCGCAGACTGCCGTGATGAGCCTCTCACGGGGGATGGCCCAACGGCTTAGCCTCGGGCGTGCATTACTCCACAATCCCGATATCCTCGTGCTCGACGAGCCGGCTAGCGGCCTCGACCCGCGCGCACGTATCGAACTCCGGACCCTCTTGCACGCCCTTCACGACGAAGGCAAAACTATCCTCATAAGCTCGCACATCCTGTCAGATCTGGCAGACCTGTGCACGCATATGCTCATCCTCGAGCACGGCAAAACCATTGCATACGACACATTGGCAAACATGACCCGCTTCAGACAGCAACAATTTGTCACCGTTGCACTGACACATCCCGCACCTACACTCATCGACGTCGCAGCAGCGTGCGGCTACAGCGCACATCCAACCGCAACGGATCCGCTACGTTATGACCTGTCGGGCAGTACCCTGGCGGCCGACCGCGCAACATTGTTGCGTGCACTGCTCGCTGCCGATATCCCGGTGCATACGTTTGCCCCCCAAGAAGCAGCCCTCGAGCAGGCTTTTCTGCAGATGACCAGTACTGATCAACACATGCAGGAGCTCCCCCATGCGTGATATTAATCCCGTCCTGCTGCGCGAATTACGCGGCAGATTGCGTACCCCACGCTCGTATTGGCTCTTGTGCGGTGCGTTGTTGTTGGTCAGTAGTATCTCGCTGCTCATTTACAGTGCTGAATACGCTTCGATGAACGGACAACCCACCTTCAACGGGAGTTCCGGCCACACGGTTTTTCTCTCGTTGGTCGTCACAGCCCTGGTGGCAGTGACCGCAATTGCGCCGATCATGGCAGCTGGGAGCATTTCTGGTGAACGTGAACGGCAAACGTTTGATTTAATCGTCCTCACGCAGCTACGCCCAATCGACATCGTATTGGGCAAAACCGCAGCCACATTTGCCTATTGCCTGCTGTTTGTGACCGCACTGACTCCGTTCATGGCGATTACCTTCCTGATTGGCGGAGTCGACATCGGTGAACTCGCCATGATGTACATCATCATTATGTCGACTGCACTGCTGTATACCTGCATCGGCGTCTACTGGTCGACACGAACCCAGACGGCCATCACCGCCACCGGCTACGCGCTCGCAACCATCCTCGGGATGCT
>CAIZHO010000202.1 GCA_903932805.1 uncultured Roseiflexaceae bacterium
CGCTGTGCGTGCCAAGCCACTTGCACGACCACCCGTTGGCAGCTTTGGTGCGTTTACGTGGGCATTGATTATTGTCGGTGGTTTACTGGTCGCGTTGCTGGCGATCTACGGCGGTGATGGTGCCGCACTCATCCGCAACATCGCCCGCATCTACACTAACCTCGGGGTGATCAGTACACCACCCAGTGCTGCTCCCGAGCCGCTCCCCACTGCCATCATCCCAACCATGACTGCAGATCAACCGACGCAACCTGCCCCAGTGCTGACCACATTCACCCAACCGGTCACTATCCTCCTGTTGGGTTCTGATCGCCGTCCAGGCGAATCAACACCGTCGCGTACGGATTCGATTCTATTGCTCTACATCGACCCTACCCAGCAGCGGATCTCGATGCTGTCGCTCCCACGCGACCTGTTGGTATCGATCCCGGGCTACGGCTGGGCACGCATCAATGCAGCCCATGTCTACGGCGACGTCTACCCGGCATTGGGCGGAGGGTTCGCCTTAGCCCAAGAGACGATCAGTCAAGTCGTCGGTGTGCCCATTGATTACACCATTTTGGTGGACTTTCAGGGCTTCATGAATGTCATCGACACGCTCGGTGGTGTTCCCGTGCAAGTCACCAAAAGCCTGTATGACCCGCGCTTCCCCACCATGGATTATCAGTTCCGCGAAGTATCGTTCGAGCCCGGTACCTTTACCATGGACGGGATGACCACATTGACCTATAGCCGGATTCGTCATCCAGACAACGACTTCGAACGCATGCATCGCCAGCAAGCTGTCCTTGCCGGGATTGCAAACCGGCTCCGGGCCGGCAATTTCCTCGAATCAGTCGACACCACTGCGCGGATAACGGATGCATTGATAGGCCACGCCACGACCACGATGCCACGTGATGCAATCATTGCTTTGGCATGGCAAATGCGTGCGACACCCGGCGCAAATTTCGGCTTCCATGTTTTTCGCGATGTCGTCTATGGGACGGGCGAAAATCGCTACGCGATGTACCCAGTCGACGGTGCACTGGCCCGCATCGTCAAAGAATGGCAAGGTGCGCCATGAACCGCTTCGTACGCTTCCATCTGCCCTGGCTCAGCTGCGTTGTGCTCCTCTGCACAATGACCATTCTCGACAACGCCTGGCACCGCGGGATTGCTACCGGCCCCACCAATCCGCCGTCACCAGCCGCTGCCGCAGCGTACCTCGGTGTCAACTTGTACAACATCCAATACGAGCCTGACCCGACGGTGGTCGAACGCTCCTTTATGGCAGCAGCCCAACTAGGCGCACACTATGCGCGCATCCAGATGCCCTGGGAGGACGTCGAAATCCACGCCCGCGGTGACTTTATGGACCGGCGCAACTCGAGTGATGCACACAGCTCGTGGACCAAATACGACTTCATCGTGGCAATGGCAGCCAAACACCACATCGAACTGATCGTCCGCATCGACCGCCCACCCGCCTGGGCGCGTACACGCGCCGCAGCATCGGCCAAGTTTCAGGCAGGGTTAGCAGAAAACGGCGACTCGACGGGGCCACCCGACGACTATGATGACTATGCCCGCTTCGTCGCCGCCGTCGCAGGTCGGTACCCGGACGTCCAGTACATTCAGCTCTGGAACGAACCGAATCTAGCATACGAGTGGAACTGGGAGCTCCCAGACCCCATCGCCTTTACTGACCTCTTGACGCGCGCCAGTACTGCTGCCCGCACAGCCAACCCAAACGTCGTCATCCTCTTCCCTAGTCTCTCACCCACCGATGGCAAAGAGCCGCGCATCGCCCCAATGAGCGAGCTCGACTTTTTGGCCGCGTGTTACCGCGCCGGCGCAGCCCCTGCGTTCGACATCATGTCGGCCCAGGCATATGGGTTGGGCCAACCCCCCGACGAACACCGCTTTGTGCGTCTGCGCTGGAACCCGTTGCGCCCCTGGGCCGAGCTCGATCGCCCCATCGACACCCGCATCGATGTCTCGCGCATTGTGATGTTGCGCGAGGTGATGCTCGAAGCCGGCGACGAGTCCACCGCCGTCTGGGTCAGCGAGTTCGGTTACAACAGCGCACCCGATAGCATCCCCCCCGAACGACGCACCATCTGGGGACCGCCGGTGACCGAGACCCAAAAAGGGACCTACATCGTCGACCAACTCGCCCGGGCACGCACCGAATGGCCGTGGCTCGGCGTCATGAATCTGTGGATGCTCCGTTGGGGCGGTCCCGCCGCTGACCCTGCCAATCCGACGCCGTACTTCTCCATCATGGCACCGGATTTCGCCCCATACCCGGCATACGGCATCATCCAGTCTGCACTGCAACAGCCAAGCTACGCCGGCGCCGGCAGCCATGACTGGTCGCACCCGGCCATCCAACCACTGGGTGACGACCGCTACCGCATCGCGTTCACAGGTACCGGCGTGGGCATCCGCGGGCTGGCTGCCGATTTGAGCGTCACCATCGACGACGGTCCTGCAGCGTATGTATCAACCGGCAGTGGCGATGCAGTCTTGGCACGCGGTTTACCCGACGGATTGCACCACATCATCATCAGTGGGATCACGCAACCACCGACGGCCCTCCTTGTCTGGCGTGACCAACCCCTGCGCTGGCTGATGGCAGGCATACCAATTCTGTTGACAAGCGCACTCGCCGCGGCACTGTACCGCGTCTTTCTCCCTATAAAGAGGTCACTATGAGCGTCCAATCACAATTCAGCGCCACCCGGGTCATCACCGGCCCTGGGGTCATCGCATCGGTCGGGAGCGAAGCCAAAGGTCTTGGGATGTCGGTCGTTATGTTGCTCATCGATCCGTTTTTTGCGGACACACCAGCCGGCAATGCCATCCAAGCTGCACTCAGCGCTGCTGGGCTCACGGTGGTACGCTCGACCGCAGTCGAACCCGACCCATCGGCCGTCACCATCCAAGAGCTCGC
>CAIZHO010000203.1 GCA_903932805.1 uncultured Roseiflexaceae bacterium
CGACAATCCACTTCTGGTGAACCCCGTTGCTTGCACCCGCACCGTCTACCAGCATAAATACCATGTCTGTAATGTTCATGGCATATCCAGATTTGGTCGGATCATTGATTACCGCGATTTGACACTCGACAAAACGCGTCGGCGAACGATCGAGAGAATCGGGATTTTTAAAGTAGCCAAAATTGCGTACTTCGACGATGATACCGTTTTTCTCTGTACGCCAGAGACCGCCGACCGGCATACGATAGACGAACCCTTCGAGTTCCTCGGCGCTCGGTGCAGTGGGTACGGCCGCTACCGGCTGCGTCACTGTTGGTTCAGGACTGGCAGATGGCACTCCTAATTCATTGCCGAGCAAGCCGAGCTGTACGGTATATGGAGCAACGTTTTCTGGATGAAGTTCGAAGCGGGCGCGTTCGAACCACTGGACTTGGTACTCTTTGCCATCTGCCATTCTTTCGGTCTGGAGCGGTGACAGCGGGAGTCCAAAGAGCGCCAGACTCTCGGCATCAGTGACCTGTGCTTTCCCATCGATATTGAGCCCGTGTGCCTTCCAATAGCTCAAAATCTCGCCACACACGTTGTGCCGGGTCTGTGCAAAATAGACGCATCCCGGCGTGCTCGCAGACGTGGGAAACGTGTTCCAGTCACGGCCGGTCTGTGCGAGACGGTCCGCACCCAGGCGCCCTAAGAGGACATCATACGGTCTCTGATTGGTCGGGTGAAGTTCGAGGCGATTGCGCTCGAATCGTTGCGCTATGACCTGCTTGCCATCAATGCTCACAATACCCACCGCACTGATAGGGTAACCGAATACGGGCAATCCACCGTTTTGTTGCCAGTATTCTTGGATCCGCCCTGTGATGCAAAATCCTGTTTCGGCGAAGCACCGTTCTGCTGCCGCCACACTCCTGACAGGCGCTCCAATAATCCCAGCGAACATCGTAACCACAGCGATGAAAAAGAAGAAACGGCGGGTCGTGGTGAAAGTGCTTTTCATCGCGGCCACACACGGAGTTCTACGACAAATCGTGTGCCGTCCATGACTGCAATAATCTGTGCAGGTGCGCTGTTCGCGGGGATCAGGAACACCCACGTTTCACCTTTTTGGCACTCCGAGTAGCACCCTTTATACGAAACGAACGTTCCGTAATTCCCCTCGAGGTCAATCACTGTCGCCGAACCGACACTATCTGATCCACCGGTGAAGTTTCGTCCGAGCGTACGAAACGTAACATATTTATACATCCCATCAGCAACGCCATAGAAGATATCTTGCACGATGACTGCTTTTCCTGCTGAACCAGCGCTCCACGAACCGCCCAATGGCATTTGGGTACGGAAGGTATCGAGCGTGGCCGCTGGTAGGTATGGGCTGGTCGTTGCAGTGGGGATGCGCGTCAGCATGGGAGCAGGGGTATTGGTTGGCTTGGGTTGATTGTTGAATGCTTCTGTCTCGGAACCGAGTAGTCCGAACAGAATGTCATACGGGGCCTGGTTCTCTGGGTGGTACTCGAACCGGGCACGTTCGAACCACTGCACCAAATACTGATTGCCGTCAGAGAGTGTCTCGACCTGTGCGTCCGATAGCGGCAGACCAAACAACGCAAGACTTTCGGCATTGGAAATTGTTTTTTTTGTGTCGAGGTTTAGTCCGTGTGCACGGAATGCCTGCAAGAATGCCCCACACACCGCATGCCCCGTTTCGGCGTAGACCATGCAACCGCCCGTGTCGCCGTTTTTGGCGAAGGTGAACCAATCACGTTGTTGCTGGAGCAGACGGTTTGCACCCAGGCGACCGAGGAGGACATCGTAGGGGCGGGCGTTTTCGGGATGGAGTTCGAGCCGATTGCGCTCGAAGCGCTGTACGGTGTACGTCCCACCTTCAATTGTTGTCTGTTCTTCGGGTCCGATCGGGTAGCCAAACACGACCAACCCACCGTTTTGTTCCCAATACTCGCGGATGCGTCCATCGATACAGAACCCTGTTTCGTCAAAACAGCGCTGCGCACCGTTCACCGCTAACGGATTCCAGACCGATAAACCGATGACGACAATTCCAATCAGATACAGTACTCGGCGCATTTTGTTGTCTTTCATGCTCTTCTACTAGAGAAAAGGATACTCAGAATTACGTCCACAATTGTGCGCTTCATGAAGATGTGCTGGCTGTGCGGGAGTCAGGGAGATGATGTCTACACTGCATGGGCTGGAAAGGCGTGACGCCAGCCGAGTACCATCGTGATTGTGTTCACGCGATGGTGAGACCGTTGGAGGGGGGTACCCCTTTGGAGCGCTGAGAAATACATAGTCACTCGTGATATATAGCCATCACTGTGTAACAAAACTTAGAATTTTATTATTACGTATTTGCGTAACTATACCACGGAACATTCCGGAGGCACAAAAAACATCCCCCGCCGTCACGGCGGGGGATGTGCGTGGCACATGACCGTTCAGCGGAATGGCTCTGCGTCGAAGGTGATCTCGACGATGGGTTTGTTCACATCATAGCGGTATTGTAGTTTGGTGGGGAATGTACTGGTTGGTATCTCGAAGACGACTTCACCACCGATGATGCGACCGGGATACGCATTGGATGGTATCAGTCCGTCAGGCAGTGCTTTGGTGGGGACCTGTGCAACCGCGTACGTGCGCCCCTCTGCATCGACCAGCGTTAACCGTTTGATGTCGATATAGACCGTGTCATTGACGTTGCTCCGGCGATTATTGAGTGACACCGAACAACGCAGATACCGTTTGCCCGTTGCGGGGATGTTTTCGTAGAGGACTTTGTAATACTTGAACCCGCCCAC
>CAIZHO010000204.1 GCA_903932805.1 uncultured Roseiflexaceae bacterium
ACATCGTTGACACCGCAATTGCAGATGGCCGCTTCACTACGATGGTGGCTGCGGTCCAGGCCGCCGGCTTGGTCGACACCCTCAAAGGCGCAGGACCATTCACGGTCTTTGCACCAACCGATGATGCCTTCGCCAAGCTCCCCGCTGGCACTGTTGAGGGCTTGCTCAAGCCAGAGAACCTCGACAACCTGAAGAACATTCTGCTCTATCATGTGGTCCCAGGTACCGTCATGGCTGCCGATGTGGTCAAACTCGACGGCAAAACCGCTGACACTGCCTACGCAGGCAAATCGATCGCCATTTCGGTCATGGACGGCAAAGTGTACTTGAACAAAACGGTCCAAGTCATCATCACCGACATCGCAACCAGCAATGGCGTTATCCACGTCATCGACACGGTGCTCTTGCCCGAATAACCCGTAGGATTTGTTGACATCGCATTGTTTGTTTGGGAAAGGAGCCGGTTTACCGGCTCCTTTCTCGTTTTTGGCGTTCCATTGCACCGCGTGGCCGCGCACCACAAAAAGATCCCCCCAGATTGAAATCTGGGGGGATTTGGTGCCGAAGACGGGAGTCGAACCCGTACGAGGTTGCCCTCAACGGTTTTTAAGACCGTAGCGTCTGCCATTCCGCCACTCCGGCACAACCAAATCATACCACGCCGGAGGCGACAGATTCAAACCGGCCGATTACCCTTGTTTGACCAACGCAAACGTCAGCTGCGCTTCGCAGGCGAGTTCTTCGCCCACCAATGCCTTGGCAGATGCCTTGCCGATGCCTCGTTTCATTGCTTCGATGGTTACTTCGAGGCGTAGTGCATCGCCTGGAACCACCGGTCGACGGAATCGAGCGCCTTCGATACCCGCAAACAACGCAATTTTGCCTTGGTTCTCGGGCAACACCATGCCGGCAACGGCACCTGTTTGGGCCAACGCCTCGATAATCAACACACCCGGCATAATCGGATAGGTGGGGAAGTGCCCTTGGAAGAACGGCTCGTTGATGGTCACCTGCTTGAGTGCTACTGCCCGTTTGCCAGGCTCGAGCTCGATAATCCGGTCGATCAACAGAAAGGGGTAGCGGTGTGGAATCACTGCCATTATTTGTTCGATGTTCATTACCATAGCATTGGTCCTCTCAACAGATTACTTTCTGATTATACGGGACGCAAATCGCACACATAGTTAATCAAACGGTGGGATGAAAAACTCGCCCACCAAAAAAAACAACACAAAGAACAGCGGTATCAGCGCCAGATATAATCCCCAGCCACGATCGTGGCCGCGAATCAACGCTACCAGCGCCACCACCCCAGAGGCTATGCACAGTCCAAATGCCCCGATGGAAGACAACGGCGCGACATAGTTTGTGTACCACACGGGGGCCTCTGCCATCCCTGGGGTTGTCTGGTAGACCGCCACATTGAAAAAAACCTGGAGCAGCGCAGGGAGCATACCCAACCCTGCAATACAAACATACGCTAGCCCGCTGAGGCGGATTGCAAACGTGCCTGTCGTCGTCGTCGGCCAAAATGGTCTCGCCATCAATTTCTCCTGTTCACCCACTCACATCCAAACCGTGTCCCATAGATCTCTCGACGTGCATCTTTCAGCCGATCCACGCACCAATCAATGCCCATAGGAGCGCACCGATTGCCAATAGCAAAGGGATGCACGCACACACAACCAGCCAACTGCGGTCGCCGTACCAGCGTCGTGCAACACCAACCAAGAGTGCAGCGACCAGCCACAGCCCCAAAACGGTCAATGATACAATCGGCTCGAACCAGTCACTCGTATCACCGTTGGCCAATCTGCGCCGTACCACTACCACCACTAATAGCACGAGTGATGATGCGCATACTGCAAGTGCGGCACGCCCGATTGGACTCATAGGGCGCGTTACGGGAGCCACCCAAGGAAACCCAAGAACACAAAGAAAATCCAGCCCGTACCGAGTAGCGCACCGAACCACAAGAGCAATGCTGCATCACCGTGGCGGAGAATCGCTGTCCAGAGCACACCGACTGTCGCCACAACGGTCACAATGAGCCAACTACCGGCAACACCGAACATCCCCAGTACCGTACAACAACATGCCGCCAACATACCCACAATCCCAACGCGTGTACGCGGCAAAAGCCAACGGGTATTGGTCGTCATGGTGTTCCTCCAGCTGTACATCTACTCGTAGCGTACCACAGCAGAGCGCGCTCGTCCTTGACGCAGCGCAGCGCCTGCATGGTATCATAGCCAAATGACACATACACACATCGCCATCAATGGCTTTTTTTGGGACAAACCGACCGTCGGCGTTGGGCAATATCTGCACGGGTTAGTGGAGGCACTGGCTGCATTGCCCGACCTGAAACTCACCC
>CAIZHO010000205.1 GCA_903932805.1 uncultured Roseiflexaceae bacterium
CACGAGACGAAGTACGACATTGGGCAACGCGTCGCGCTTTCGTATGCTGCACATCACCCGCTCGTCTGCTTCGCGGACGAAGACGCATGTGGGATGGTCACCCCGGTGTCTGCAGCCACTCTCTAGCCCACCGCACCCGCGCGCAGACCGCAGACGGCGCACTTTGATACAATACGAGCTGCAATCAGCAGAGACGAGGCACGGTATGGCAGACGCTTTGACGGCACTTTCACCACTCGACGGACGCTACCACGCAGACGTCGCGGTCCTGGCTGGGTTTTTCGCCGAGAGTGCATTGATGCGCTATCGCATCCGCGTCGAAGTCGAATACCTGATCATGCTCTGTAAAGCGCGCCCGGTCGTGGCCGTCGCCAACCTCGAGCCCGCCAAAATCGACGCCTTGCGTGCGCTCTACAAAACCTTCGGCCCCGACGAGGCGGCCGCCATTGCTGCCATCGACGCCCGGGTCAACCACGACGTCAAAGCCATCGAGTACTGGCTCCGTGACCGCCTCGATGCACTCGGGATCGGCAACCTCAAAGAGATGGTGCACTTCGGGCTCACCTCCGAAGACGTCAACAACCTCGCCTATGCACTGATGGTGCGCGAAGCCCGCGACACCGTGCTGTCACCCGCCATCGGCGAAGTGATGAACCACCTGCACGCCCTCAGCCTCGACGAAGCACACACCGTCATGCCGGCCCGTACGCATGGCCAAATCGCCACACCGACGACCTTCGGCAAAGAAATGGCAGTTATTTTGGCGCGTCTGCAACGTGCCCGCGACACCCTCAATCGCATCCCACTGACGGGCAAACTGACCGGTGCCACCGGCACACTGGCCGCGCACGCGGTCGCCATGCCCGATGTCGATTGGGTAGTGTTTGCCCGTGCATTTGTGCGCTCGCTCGACCTCGAGCCACTGATGCTGACGACCCAGATCGAGCCCAACGACTCGCTGGCCGAAATCTGCGACGCGATGCGGCGCATCTGCACCATCCTGACCGACATGGACCAAGACCTGTGGCGCTATGTGTCGGACGGCTACTTGGTGCAACGCCCCAAGGCAGGCGAAGTCGGCTCGTCGACCATGCCCCACAAGGTCAATCCCATCGACTTCGAAAACTCCGAGGGCAACTTGGGTATCGCCGGCGCCTTGCTCGAATTCTTTGCGCGCAAACTGCCCGTCTCGCGCCTGCAACGCGATCTGACCGGCAGTACCGTGTTGCGCAATTTGGGCGTGGCGTTCGGTCACATGGTCATCGGCTGCAAACGGGCCGCCAAAGGCCTGAGCAAAATCAGCACCAACCGCGACCTCATGTACCAACACGTCGTCGACCACCCCGAGGTCCTCGCCGAGGCGTATCAGACCATCCTGCGCCGCGCCAATGTCAACGAACCCTACGAATTGCTCAAAACCCTGACCCGCGGCAAATCGACCATCACCCTGGCAGATTTGCATGCGTTTATCGATACCCTGCCGGTCGAAGACACCCTCAAAGCCGAGCTGCGTGCCCTGACCCCCGAACGATACATCGGCGTCGCCCCCAAACTGGCCACGTTGATCGTGCGTAATCAATAGAGTATTCATACAAACACAGGTCGATTTTTTGCAAACTCCAAGATTTTGCGCGGGTGATTTTCTCCATCTGGCGAAAACTCGTCACCCCGCAGGCGTCCGCAGTCCGTCAGGCACTTTGGCATGGATGTGCCACTCCTCACCAAAACATCACGGTCAGAATGCAGTATGTACCTGTTATCTGATACATAAACCCAGCGAAACAAGCCCAACACGGCAACGACGGGGAACATAATCTGGCTCGTATGCGTCTTTTGTGCACGAGGGTTACTCGCTCACACGACGGAGGAAATCATGAAACGCATCGTAACAATCATTGCTCTCATCGCAGCGTTGCTGCCGACCATCGCACTCGCTGCACCGAGTCGCCCAAACGATCGTGGCGAAAACGGCGGGAGTTCGCGTGTGTTGACCATCAAAAAACAATCACGCGATATGTCCTTTGAGTCAGCCGATGCGAGCAAACGGATCGAACTCAAAATCGAAGTCCAGGGCGGTGTCAAACCCTACACCTACACCTGGTATCAGGGCACACTGGGCGACACCGACACATCCGTCAGCACTCGCTCCGAGGCCCGCATCCGCATTACCCCTGGCAGCTACACGTACTGGGCACGGGTAACCGATCGTGCCGGCACATCGGTCGACTCGAACGAAATAGCCGTCGAATTCTTGGTCCCCGGTGAAACACCATTGGCGATCAAATCGCAGACGGGCGACCTCGATGTGATTGCCCGCGAAGGCAGCAAACGGGTCCAACTCAAGGTCGAAGCCCAGGGTGGTACCAAGCCATACGACATCATCTGGTACGAAGGTGATTCAGGAGATACCAGCGCCACCATCGACAGCGGGAGCAGTATCAGCATGGACCTGATCCCCGGTGTGTATGCATACTGGGCACAAGTCACCGATGCAAACGGCGATGTCGTCGATTCGTCGACCATCAATGTGAACGTGACGGCCGAACCACTGGCGTTCGTCACCCAGCCCGCCAACACCAATGTGGTCTGGCGCACTGCTACCTCATCCAAGACAGTCTTGTCTACACGGGTCCGGGGTGGCGTGGCACCGTACAGCTACAACTGGCTGCTCGAAGGTGCGTCAGTAGGGACGAACCCCACGTTGCAGGTCGCCTTCGGCGCGGTCACTGATGCCCCTCGCAATTACAGCGTTGAAGTAACCGATGCAAACGGTGATGTGATTACCTCACGTACTGCGGTCGTGCGCGTCGTCGTCCCACCCATCAGGATTGTTAGCTCGACCACCAGTGTGACCGCACGAAGATCCGGTAACGACGCGTTGTTCAGCCTGAGTGCTTCGGCAACCGGTGGCGCTGGCGCATTGACGTACACATGGTACCGTGGCACCCCTGCGGCACCAGGTGCTGTGGTCGGCAGTGGTCGCGTGGCATCCATTCGCGTCAGCAATGCTACCGCAGGGTTGTTCCCCTACCACCTGGTCGTGACTGATGTCGTCGGCACCCGTGCCGTCAGCCGCGTTGCAATGGTCCGCATCCCTGTATCGACCATCCCAACGGCGACCCGCACCGTTGTGGTGCCAACGGCCACCGCAGTCCCACCAACGGCTACCGCTGAGCCGACGGTTGCTCCGACCGAAGTCCCAACTGCTGAACCAACCGTTGCTCCGACCGAAGTCCCAACTGCTGAACCAACCGTTGCTCCAACTGAGGTCCCTACCGCTGAACCAACCGTTGCTCCAACTGAGGTCCCTACCGCTGAACCAACCGTTGCTCCAACTGAGGTCCCTACTGCTGAACCAACCGTTGCTCCAACTGAGGTTCCTACCGCCACCGCTGAACCAACCGTTGCTCCGACCGAGGTGCCAACTGCTGAGCCGACCATCATGCCGACTCCGTTCCGCATTACCCGCTGATGAGCCCCAACGC
>CAIZHO010000206.1 GCA_903932805.1 uncultured Roseiflexaceae bacterium
GTGCCGGTCCACTCGCCGCTGGTGAGTCGGGGCAGGTAGGTCTGCTGCTGCTCGGGCGTGCCGTGGGCATGCAGGCATTCGTAGGCACCGTGCGTGAGCCCGGGGTACATGGTCCAGGCCTGGTTGGCGCTGTTGAGCATCTCGTACAGGCACTGGTTGAGCGTGACCGGCAGGCCCTGCCCGCCGTAGGCCGGATCACACCCCAGCGACGGCCAGCCGCCTTCGACAAACTGGTCGTACGCCGCCTTGAAGCCCGCCGGCGTGCGCACCTCGTGCGTCGCGGCATCCAGGCTGCAGCCCTCGGCATCGCCGCGCGCGTTGAGCGGCGCCAGCACCTCGCTGGCGAACTTGCCGCCTTCTTCGAGCACGGCGTTGATGGTGTCGACGTCCACCTCGGCGTGCGCGGGCAGCGTCTTGAAGGTGTCGGTGACCTGGAGCAGTTCGTGCAGCACGAAATGCATGTCGCGCAAGGGGGGCGTGTACTGGGCCATGAGTGATCCTTCGACAGGGATGGGCGCACCAAAAGCAGGCAGATTCATTCTGCACAAAGCACGGTGCCCCGGCCCCGGGCCGGCGGGTTTATTTGCCGGGGCCCTGAGCAGCCTCTGCCCCGATGGAAAAACGGGCCCCGACCTCCGTGCGAACATCTGCCTGTCATCTGCGTTCAATAGGCTTGGTCTCTCTAGGGAGGATGGACCTTGGAAGTTCTGCAACTCGACGTGTCTGGACGGCCGCAGGCCTGGTTGTCGGCCAAGGAAGCGGCCGTGCTTTACGCCAGCGACGGCGTGGCCTGGACCCTGGGCGACGCGTTCTATGTGCTGCGCGGCGGCGTGCAGCGCCGTACGGGCTTGCAGTCGCTCATCGAGCTGCACCCGATCATTGCCGTGCGTGGGTCCATCCCCTCGCGCGCCTGGCGGCAAAGCCCGGCGCTGTCCAACCCCAAGCTCTTCGTTCGCGACCGGCATGTGTGCGCCTACTGCGGCGGGCACTTCGACGACGAGGACCTGACGCGCGAACACATCATCCCCACGTCGCGCGGCGGCGAAGACGGCTGGATGAACTGCATCACCGCGTGCCGCACCTGCAACGGCAACAAGGGCAACCGCCTGCCCGAAGAAGCCGGCATGACGCTGATGTACCTGCCCTACACGCCCAGCCTGCACGAAGACATGATCCTGCGCGGGCGGCGCATCCTGGCCGACCAGATGGAGTTCTTGCTGGCCAGCGTGCCGCGGCACAGCCGGCTGCGGGGGTAACTTCCAAGCCGAGAACGGTCTGTCGTCGATCAGCCCGGCGGCGAGTCAATCAGCCGGCACAACGCGCGCACCGATTGGTCGATCGAAGAGGCACTGGCATCGATCACCAGATCAGGCTTCGACGGGGCTTCGTAGGGGCTGTCGATGCCTGTCATGTGGCGCAATCCGCCGCTGCGGGCCTTTTTGTAAAGTCCCTTTGGATCGCGCGACTCACACGCTGCCAGGGGGGTGTCGACGAAGACCTCAAGGAACTTTGCAGGGCCGATCAAGTCCCTGGCCAGATCGCGATCGGCCTTGAAAGGAGAGATGAACGCCGTCATGACAATGAGGCCCGCATCCATCATCAGCTTGGCCACCTCGGCCACGCGCCTGATGTTTTCCACCCGACCCTCATGGGTGAACGCAAGGTCCTTGTTGAGCCCTTGGCGCAAGTTGTCGCCGTCGAGCACATAGGTGCGCTTGCCCCTCGCGAAGAGTTCCGCTTCCAGTGCGTTGGCGAGCGTCGATTTGCCGGCGCCGCTGA
>CAIZHO010000207.1 GCA_903932805.1 uncultured Roseiflexaceae bacterium
GCCGGCACGCACGCCGAGGAACTGCTCCCACACACCCAACGATGCAGGGGTAACGACCGGCGTGACCGGCGTGCCGCCCTTGTGCTGGATAGCCAAGCTTTCACCCCAAACTCCGGTATACAAGATGCCTTTGTCGCCAAAGACGCGGATGTCGGATTCGCACGACTCCATTGCCTCGCCACAGCCGTGCAGCGAGACGAGGATGCCGGATTTGAGGCGGGCAATCACCACCCCCAGCGTCTCGACCGGGCGGCCTTGATTGTCGAGGTAGGCAGCCACTTCGGCCACATCCTCGCCGGCCAAATCGACGGTGGTGTTGAGCAAATGTGCGCCGGTATCGAACAAAAACCCACCGCCGGCCATTGCCGGGATCTGGCGCCAGGTGTTGACGGTATTGACCCCCCAGTTTTGCCAGACCACGCCGCTGATGGTCTTGATGGTGCCGATGTCGCCGTTGCGGAGCATGGTTGCCGCTGTGCGTACATTGGGCGACAGACTACCGGGGAACGCCACTACCAGTAACTTGCCGGATTTGTCGCGCGCTGCGATAAGGCTCTCGGCCTCGCGGCCGGTCATCACCATGGGTTTTTCGAGCAGCACGTCGATGCCGGCCTCGAGGCAGGCTTTGGTCTGATCATGGTGGAACACATGCGGCGTGATGATAAAGGCCGCATCGATCTGGCCACGCTGGTCGCTGAGCAATTTGGCCAAATCGGGCTGGTTCGGCGGCACGGGCACGCCGGCTTCGTCGAACAGTGCCGCGGTCTCTTCGTAGGCCTGCGCCGACGGCTCACACACATGACTAATCGTCGTGGTGGCCTGCATTTTGAGCATGTTGCGGATGTGATGGCGGGCCATGCCGCCGCAGCCAATCATGACGGTGCGCGTTTTGGACATCGTTGTCTCCTCTGGTGGGGGCGGATCGTGCCTGCATTGTACCAGCGCTTTAGCCACGCCCGACAAACGGCATGTTGGTCGCCATAATAGTCTGGAACAACACATTGGCGCTCAACGGCAACTCGGCCATCTGGACAATCGCCGTGCCGACGTGGGCGACATCCATCAGTGGTTCGGCGACCACCGCGCCGTGTGCTTGCATGATGCCGCTGCCCATGCGTTCGGCCATCTCGGTCGCCGCGTTGCCGATGTCGATTTGGCCCACGGCGATGCGGTAGGCGCGGCCATCGAGGGCTGCCGTTTTGGTCAAGCCGGTGACCGCATGTTTGGTCGCGGTGTAGGCAATCGAATGCGGCCGTGGGGTCGTGGCCGATATCGATCCGTTGTTGATGATGCGCCCACCCTGCGGGGTTTGTGCCTTCATGACGCGGAACGCCTGCTGGAGACAGTAGAACATCCCGTTCAAATTGACGTCGACCGTGGCCTTCCAATCGTCGATGTCGAGCTCGTCGATGGGCACGGCCGGCGCACCGCGACCGGCGTTGTTGAACAAAACATCCACCCGTCCGTACTGCGCGACCGCTGCGTCGAACAGCGCCCGCACCTGGACCGGCTTGGTCACATCGGTGGGCACCACCAGCATCTGCGCGGGCGCGACGGCGTCGCGGGCGACCGCATGCAGTCGCTCGGCGTTCCGACCGGCGAGCACAACGGTCCAACCCGCAGCACACAACGCCAGACTAGCAGCACGACCGATGCCGCTACCGGCACCCGTCACAATGGCGGTTTTGGGGGTCTGCATGGGCAGTACCTTTCTCGTTGACGATGGCATGATGATGAGAAAACCACAGGGTCGGAGGCTTGGGATGCGTCACCGTATATGCACGGACAGGGCGGTTGGGGTGGTGTGCGCGCCCATCTGACGCAAATCCCCCGGTTGCCCGGACGTGGGCAAGCCGGGGGATGCAGCGACCGCGTCGCGTTATACGGTCGTCGGTTTGCGCAGAATAAAGAAGTAATACGGGGCATCGGCGGGTGCAGGGGCATTGTACAGCGGGCGCAAGATGGGCTCCCACAGCCAGTTGAGGGTGAACGGCGCCGCCACAATCCAGCGGCCCAGGTATTTGCGGGTGAGCAACGACGGTGCGGCCAGGTAGTGGCTCAGGTCAAACAGTGCCAGTGCCTCGTCGCTGAAATACGGGCGGCAGGACACGACCTCGAAGCCGGCTTCTTCGAAGCGAGCGCTCCAGTCGGCCTTGCTCAAGGTATTGCGGTGTACCGACACTTTGTTGAACCAGCGGCCGTAGATGCCGCCGTCGAAGCCCAGGGCATTGAGGATTTTGGTGCCCAACAACTGCTCGGGGAAGCGGTTACCGACCACCGATGCGACGAAGTGCGCACCCGGCTTCATGGTGCGGAACGTCTCGGCCAATGTCTCTTTGAGGGGCAACACGTGCTCGAGCACACAATTGCTGAATGCCGCCTCGAAGGTATTGTCCGCAAACGGTAACTGCTTGCCGTCGGCGATGCTCAGCCCCTGATAGACGCCGCGGGCTTGTGCCTCAAGCGTGTCGCTTTTGATGGGGTCGATGCCGTAGATCTTTTTGCCGGGGAAGACGATCTGGGCAAAGGTACCGTCACCGCTGCCGACGTCGAGAATTGGCTCGGGCATGGTGGGGGCTGTCTCGGCAAAGAGTCGGGCTTCGATCATCCGAATCATCACCCGGTGGGGTGGCAAGGTCATCAAATGCGGGGTAAGGAAGTCTTGGGTGGTCATCTCAATTGCTCCTTGACAAGCGCTGGAACAACGCTTCGTAGGCGGTCACGGTCCGGTCTGTACTGAAGCGCGCCGCGATTTCGTCGCGACGACGCTGGAATCGCTGGGGGTCGGCGATAATCGTCAAAATCGCGTCGCCGAGTGCATCCGAATCACCGATGGGTACAACAAGCCCCATCCCGGTCTGGGTAGGGGGTTGCCGCACGCCGGGGAGGTTGGACGCTATCGATGGCGTGCCGCACAGCATCGCCTCGACTTGGACCAGGCCAAACGACTCGGTCGAGTTGAGGCTGGGCACAGTCACCACATCGCAGACATGGAAGAATGTCGCGAGTTCGCGTTGCGACAGCGTCCCCACGAACGTCCAGTTGTTGCGGTACTTCTCGAACAGTGGCGCCAATCGGCGCGCGTAGGCTTCTTCGCCCAGTACTTGTTCGAAGGGGCCGGCAAAGAGTACCCGGGCGTCGGGATGCGCGGCGATGATTTTGGGCATAGCATCGAGCAGGACTTCGACGCCCTTTTCGGCTGCCAAACGGGCTGCCATCCCGATTACCGGGCCGGTCAGGTTGTAGCGTTGTTTGAAGGCTTCGACATCTGCCGGCGACGAATCGGGGATTTCGACCGGTGGGGGGATAATCTCGACCTTGGATTTGAAGCGCGACAAGTATGGCGAATGGCTGGCGAAGTCTTCGGTGTAGGCGACGATTTTGGTGGCCA
>CAIZHO010000208.1 GCA_903932805.1 uncultured Roseiflexaceae bacterium
ATCATAGGTTGCATCAATAAACTGTTGCGGCGGCAATGTGTTTGGAATTACACGGTCTACGTTTAGCCCGAGAAAGTGATTATGGAAGGGCGTGATTTCTTGGTCGACTAATGTCAGTACTCCGTCGATGTATCCCTGCTCTGCACGACCATCGAGTGTGTCGTGGTCGGTAATGATAACCCACTCGATCCCCGCTCCCCGCGCTGCCCGCGCAATGTGTGGGATGGACCCGCTCCCGTCGGAGTATTGCGAATGCAAATGAATGGCACCGGGGCTTGCGTACATAATGTTCCTAATAGATGCGTGGCAGGAATTTCTTCACTGTTTGTGCATATGCAGCATACGTCGGGAACCGTTCGCGCAAAAACCGTTCTTCACGTCGCGATTTGAACTCGAACCACACCCCCAAAACACCCGTCAACACCAGCCCCACCCAGCTCGTGGTCAGGAGCGCATATCCTGCGCTGCCACACAACACTGCGGTGTAGATGGGATGTCGTACAATAGCATAGACACCGGTGATTACTAACTGCCCATCGTCCAATGGTTTGGGGAAGGCGGTGAGGTTGTTGCCCAAGGTAACAAAGCCGCGCCAGCCGAATCCTACCGCGACAAGGCACAGCACAGCCCCCACAATGGTGCTCAGCACACCACCGGTATAGTGCCCTTCACGGATGATTCCTGCCGTGACAATCATCGCCAAAATGATGAACTGTCCAACGACCCACCATCCACCACGCGACGTCCGAATATCTGAAGGCATAGCTGACTTTCTTTCGGTTAATGAGGTCAATGATAGCATGGAACCTTTTGTACGCACACCCATTCATCCCATGCAGTGGTTTGACGAACAGCAGTATGGGCGGATGCAGATGACGGGCGCTGATGCGTTGCCGTTGCTCCATCGGCTGACGACCAATCATATGTTGCAGCTTGCTCCCGGTCACTCCTGTCAAACGGTGCTTACCACGCCGATTGGACGATCGATGGACCTTTTGACGGTTGTCAATGAACAGCCAGCAGTCTGGGTATTTACCAGTAGTGGTCAAGGACCGATGGTCTATACCCACCTCAAGAAGAACATTTTCTTTAACGACAAGGTGACCCTCGCACCTGCAGCCCAGAGCCATCGCCAGTACACGCTCTATGGCGAAGGTGCGACTGCGTGGCTGTCTGACCAAACGGGCATCGCCGTTTCGACAATCGGTGTTGATGGGGTTGTCCGCTGGCATGATACGGTGCTGATGCGCACGACACCGCTCGGGGGTGATGGTTGGCGCGTTCTCGAGCCCGTCGATGCCTCCGCAGGCATCCTCCCCCGCAGCTCCGTGCCCCAAATGGATGCTGCAACGTTGTCGTTGTGGCAACTCGAAGCAGGTGTTCCCGCGTTTGGGAGCGAAATCGGCACAGACTACATCCCGCTCGAAATCGGGCTCGAATCGGCAATTCACACGGCGAAAGGGTGTTACGTCGGCCAAGAAATCATCGCACGCATGGAGAGTCGCGGTCGACGCGCCAAAACACTCGAGCGTATCACCCTCGGAGGCGTGGTTGCAACACCCGCTCCGTTGCTGACCGCATCGGGCCGCGAGGCAGGGGTGGTCACCCGAGCCGCCCACAGCGATGCCCTGGGTGTTATCGGGTTTGCGTATATTAGTACAAAAATCGAAGACTCCGAAGACCTCGTGTGCGCAGATGTCGCAGTGAATCGTCTGCCAATCCAACGGTGAGGTGATACTATGCCACCAACTATCGAACGAATCTGCCCAAATTGCCGAGCAAGTCAGCACCTTGATGCGTTGTACTGCAATGTCTGTGGGAGCGCCATCGAACGGTACTTGCCCCAGCCAGTAAGCCGTTTGTTGCCTGCCCGCATACGGCAACAATTAGCCCACCCCATTGTACGCAGTGTGGCCATGGGTGCATTGATGATGATTGTTCAGGTCGTTATCCGAACAGTGCAACACAATCTGAGTACCACTGCGTCTCGGGCCTTGACCAAGTCGCCAACAAACTCTCGCAGTGATGCAAAGCAGACGACCGTGCAAGCACGGCGGACATTTTGGCAAAAAACAAGTCGTGACGGGACGATTCGGTCGGACGAACACATTACCTGGAAACGGACCGACCAATAGCTTACGTGCCGTACTCTTGCAAAAAAATCTCCACTTCGGTTCGCTGCGGAATCGAAGGTTGTGCTCCGGTCTTGGTGACCGATAGTGCGGCACTCGCGGCGGCAAACCGCAGCGCACTGTGCATGGCCATCTTTTCGGATAAGCCGACTGCGAGTGCCCCATTGAAGCAGTCGCCGGCAGCCACAGTATCAACAACCGGCACCACAAACCCTGGCACCTCCAACCCCTGCCCTGCATGGCTCCAATAAACCCCTTGCGCTCCCCGCTTGATGATAACTTCTGGTGTGCCGCGCTGGTGTAACACCTGTGCAGCTTTTGCGCACTGCGAAACATTAGAGGGGTTGATGCCAGTCAACAACACGGTTTCTGTTTCGTTAGGAGTGATCACATCACACGCGCGGTACAACTCTGCCGGAATGCCGGTATTTGGTGCAGGTGCGGGATCGAGGATGACGGTAACACCCCGTGCACGTGCCATCTGTGCTGCAGCAATCACCAATTCCATCGGTATTTCGAGCTGGAGCAACAGGTGCGTTGCATCGTTGAGCGCCGCTGCAACGATATCGAGATGGGCGTGGGTGAGGCGCATGTTTGCTCCAGAAACAACGGTGATGCTGTTTTCTCCTTGCGCATCAAGCAGTATCAACGCCACCCCAGTCGCACCGGGGCTGATCACTACTCCGGACGTGTCGACGCCATACGAGGCTAGGCTCGCCATCGAGTCGCGCCCAAACCCATCGTCCCCGACAGCGCCACACATGTGTGCAGTACCGCCCATACGAGCCACAGCGACCGCTTGATTGGCACCTTTGCCGCCAGGAATAGTGCGAAAGTCATTACCCAAAATCGTCTCACCCGGGCGTGCAATGCGTGCGGCATGTGCGACCAGGTCCATGTTGATGCTCCCGAAGATTACTACACGCATGACTCCTCCATTGTTCGGTCAGTTTTGGTCGAAAACCGGAGTCAACGACTCACCGTTCTCCCATGCTATAAGGTATCGGTATGGCGAAACCTGCCCGCGCCGCACCTGCCAATCGTCGGGTGTGGTCGGTTGTGATATCCCAAAATGCAGGTGCGGCGGCGTATACCGCGCGTTCCCTGATTTGCCGGTCAATCCGAGGATTGC
>CAIZHO010000209.1 GCA_903932805.1 uncultured Roseiflexaceae bacterium
ACGATAGGCGGTTTCGTTGGCGCCACCACGGGTGAGGGCCGGCAACAGATGCATGGTGCCCACAAACCCCGTCGACAAGTGCGTTCCACGACGAGCAATCTCGAGCTTGAGACGATGTGTCGCCGGTGCAATCAGGTGCTTCGGCAACAAGTCGAGATTGAGCGCGAGCGCGTAATTTGTTTGTGTCTCGGCATTGAGGGGCATGTTGAGGTGCACGAGGTGTGAGTGGACGTTCGTGACGTCACCCACGACCGCGCCTGATTCGGCGACATGGGCCGCGTTGAATGCAACACGAACGTCTGCGGCGAGCTTGGTGTATGATTCGACCGCTGTAGTGTTGCCCACTGCTGCGGCCATCTGCGCCATCAGCGTTGCGTCGTGTGCCCAATAGGCGGTGCCAATGAGGTCGCGGGCAGTGGCCGAGTCCATGGCGACCCAGTCGCCGTAGTCGTTGCCGCGGCGGTTGAGCCGGCGTAGATTCGGGTTTGTCTCGAGCAGGAACTGCATCCAACGCTCCATCGCACCCCAGTTTTCGGTGATGAAGGTGGTGTCGCCGTACATGCGCCACAGGGTCCAGGGCACGACGACGCCACAGTCACCCCAGGCCGGCGCACCCTCGGCTTCGACGACGATGCGTGGTGCGACATCGGGGAACGCTCCCGATGCATGTTGGCCGTCGCGGACGTCGCGCATCCACTTGGTCAGATAGGCGGCACTGTCCATCTGGTAGATACCGGTGCGCACATAGATTTGCATATCGCCGGTCCAGCCGAGGCGTTCGTCGCGTTGTGGACAGTCTGTCGGGACCGACAAGAAGTTGCCGCGCTGGCCCCAGCGGATATTCTTCCAGAGTTGGTTGAGCAACTTCTCGGAGCTCTTGAATTCGCCGGTCAGCGGGGCATCGACGTGCATCACGCAGCCATCGACGTCGTCGGCATGGGGTGCTTTGTCGAGCCCCGTGATTTCGACGAAACGAAAACCTTTGTAGGTGAAAGTCGGTTCGATCCACCGTTCCGTGCCGTCGAGGATGAAGGTATCGGTCTGCTTGGCAGCGCGCAGATTGATGGTGTGGAGTGAGCCATCGGGGTTGAGAATTTCGCCGTAGCGGATGGTGAGTTTATGCCCTGCGGGACCATGTACTTTGAGGCGCATGTAGCCCGCGTAGATTTGCCCGAAGTCAACGATATAGACCTTGGGTGCGGGTTGGGTGACACGTTTGACCGGTAGTGATTCGATAATACGCAGCGGTGGGGATGTATCGGGGCTCATGACACCAGCGTAGGTGATGGTTTTGACTTTCTTCCAGCCCGCGCTGACCGCCGGGTCGGTGTCCCACCCATGGGTTTGGCGCCCGTAGTCGATGGTTGCACCCATATAAAAATCGGCTGCGCGGATGTAGCTGTCGCGCCCACGCCAATCCTTTGACGTGACGACGGTTTGGGTGCTGCCGTCGGCGTAATTGACGACCAGCCGACAACGAAATGCCGGGTGTTTGCCATAATTGGTGAAGTTGTTTTCAAAACCCAGGTAGCCACTGTACCAGCCGTCGCCGATGTGGGCGGCGAGCATCTGTTGCGATGTACCGAGCATGTCGGTGACATCGTATGCTTGATACATGACCCGATGATGATAATCGCTCCAACCCGGCGTCAAAATGCGGTCGCCCACAACGGTGCCATTGATGCGCACTTCGTAGACGCCCAATGCGCTGACATACAGGGTTGCGCTGCTGACTGCACCGGATGTCTTGAATGCATGGGTGAGTTGGGCGGCGGGGGCGCTTAGTTGGCCCTCGTCTTTGGGTGACGGGAACGCGATCCAGGCAGCGTCGTCCCACGCACTTGCGGGGATCCCGTGCTGCCAGAGTGCGGTGGTGCTCCAGGCACTCGCGACGTCGTGTTCATCCCAGATGCGCACCTGCCAATAGACGGTTTGGCCGGCCGCAACCGTAGGTCCGGTATAACGTACGGATGCGCTCAAGCCGGCTTCTTGGCGGCCACTGTCCCACCGCAGGGCGGCGTCTTTTTTGAGGGCAGAGGGTGCATCAGCGACGCGGATTTGATATGCGGTTTGGCGCGCGCCATTGCCACCACCGCTCAAGCGCCAACTCAAGCGGGGATTGGCCTCTTCAACGCCGCGTGGTTCAATCAG
The DNA here is from genome assembly GCA_903932805.1 of uncultured Roseiflexaceae bacterium. Classification (GTDB taxonomy): domain Bacteria; phylum Chloroflexota; class Chloroflexia; order Chloroflexales; family Roseiflexaceae; genus UBA965. Next base: position 2,152 of record CAIZHO010000209.1, read on the forward strand.
ATATTCGGTTCTCAGACCGACAGGACGGATGCTAGGCATGGAAGGCTCCTTTGCAGAGAATCACGACGATGTGTGCTTGTATCCTACCAAAAAACCCGTACTCTGAAACAGAGTACGGGTCTGGACACATGGACGGTACAGTGGGTTAATTGCCTTTTTTGGCAACCACGATGTTTGCACGGACCTTGTGACCACGGATGGTGGCACGGTTCAACACATCGATGACCTTGCGGGCATCGCGTGACGGAACGCTGACATACGAGAACCCGTCGTGGAGCTCGATGCTGCCGATGAGGCGGCCGGGGATGTTGGCTTCGTTGGCGATGGCGCCGACAATGTCACCGGCACGGATACCCTTTTCGCGGCCTATGTCGAGCCAGAGTCGTACAGACTCGCGGTCCTGTGGACGGAACGGCTTGTCGCCGTTACCACGTGGAGCAGATGCAGGTGCTGTTTGGTACCCACGTGCTGCAGCGTTGATGGAGTTGATGATGGGATCGTGGTCACTGCCATGGAGTTGTTCGCCGAAGGCGATGCGCAACGCCGCTGCAGCAATAGTCTCAAGGTTGTGACCTTCGCCCATACCCTGGATCAGGGCACGCTCGGTCGACAAATCTTCTTTGGTGATGGTGTCGAGCACCTTCTGCGCGAGTTGGGACTTTTGCTTGAGGCGCAAGTCAGCCAACGTCGGCAATGGTGCAGTCGCGATGGCAGCTTTGGTCATGCGCTCAATGGTACGCAACACAAAGCGCTCGCGTGGGGTTGTAATCGAAATTGCGACACCACTGCGACCGGCGCGACCCGTACGGCCGATGCGGTGGACGTAGATTTCGGGGTCGGGCGGCAACTCGTAGTTGATGACGTGGGTGACATGGTCGACGTCGAGGCCGCGGGCTGCGACATCGGTCGCCACCAAGATGTCACTCTGGTTGGTACGGAAGCGATGCATCACGCGGTCGCGTTGCGTCTGTGACAATTCGCCGTGGAGCGTGTCGCAGTTGAATCCGCGGGCGGTCAGCTTTTCGCCGACGTTGTCGACATCCATGCGGGTCCGACAGAAAATCATCGCTGCGCTGGGCTGTTCGAACTGCAACAAGCGCGACAAGACTTCGAAGCGATCGCTGTGCAATGCTTCGTAGGCGCGCTGCTCGATGTGTTCGGCGGTTTGTTGTTTGGATGCTATTGCGACGATTTGTGGATTCGTCATGTAGCGCTTGGTGAGGCGCAAAATGGCGTCCGGCATGGTTGCCGAGTACAACGCAGTCTGGTGCGGAGTGGGCAACCCAGCCAAGATGGTTTCGACATCGTCGATGAAGCCCATGGCCAGCATTTCGTCGGCTTCGTCCAATACGACGCTCTGGACCGTCTTGAGCGAGATGCTGCCGCGGTTCATGTGGTCGATCAAACGGCCTGGTGTAGCCACCAAGACATGAACACCAGCATGCAACGATCGCATCTGGGTGGAGATTGGCTGCCCGCCATATATCGCGACGACGTTGAGGCGACGGTGTTTGGCATAGCCCTTGAAGGCAGTTGCCACTTGTACGGCCAACTCACGGGTTGGGGTCAGTACAAGTACTTGTGCCTCACGACGATCCGTATCAATGCGATCAATCAACGGCAATGCGTACGCTGCCGTCTTCCCAGTGCCCGTCTGTGCTTGGCCGATAACATCGGACCCTTGTAGCATGTAACGGATAGAGGCTTCTTGGACCGGAGTCGGGGTAACATACCCAAGCTCACCAATCGTTGCGAGCAACCCCTGACTCAACCCAAGCGCCTCGAATGTGTTTGTCACACATCCCTCCTTATTCTCTATAACCAATCCATTATACACGGGAATTGGTGCAGAAAATAAACGAGAGATGATAGTCACAAAACGGGGTCGTTTATTGCAGTGCTATGTGCCCGATTCGGGATAGCGTGATGCGAGTTCTTGGGCAGTCTGGCGGAACATCGCAACGAGCTCGGCGGGCTCTTGGACCTGACACGCACCGCCATACCGCAACAGCACCTGCCGGGTCGTCCAGAGGTTGGTCACAACCGCGCGCACCGTTGCCGTGTCGTCGTCGTGGTAGGTGATGGTGCTATCGGGGAAGAACGTCGCGAGGTCGCGCCGACGGGCCACGACGGCGTCAAGACGATAGACGAGCTGGTAGCGCGGTTGCGGCGGTCGTTCGGCGGGGATCACATTGGGCAGAAGTAGCGCGGACTTTTTGACGATGCGTTCAAGCCGATATTCGACGGTGGTATGCGGTACCGCGTTGCCGGCTGGCTCGACATGGATCAGCACGGCATCGAGATACATATGCCCATCACGCATAAACAGGCCATAGGGTGCAACGGTATGCTTGCGTGATCCGTTGAGCTCGAAGTTGCTGGTATACGAAAACGACAACATTTGCCGATTTTCGACGGCTCTGCGGATGGTGCGCATCGTGGTGGCATCGAAGACACGATGTTGGCGCCCATAGCTGCGGATAGTGAGTGAGCTCGGGGTGATGGTGCGTTCGGTGTCGGGCAAGAGCATCCGCATCTGGCGCAAGAGCTTTTGGACGCTGACAAACGCCGACAACATGTGGTCTTCGGGGAAGTTGGTGTCAAGAAAGTTGAGTGCTTCGAGGCTCTCACGTGGCAAATCGAGGATAGCGAAATCACCGACATGGTGGAGCGAGTAGGTGCGCTGCGTGCGATCAAAGCGGATCTCGCAGCCATACTCGCGCTTGAGCGCGTCGAGGTCGTGTTTGAGGGCCATCGCTGCGGCACTCGGGTACCCGTCTTGGCCGAATTCGGCATTGACGATGGCAATTAAGTCGTCAGATGTGCAGGGTTCGCGAAAGAGGGAACGAAAAATCACCAAGCGGCGCCGAAAGGTCTGTTTGGAGCTCCGCCGTACCCCACTGGGACGATTCGTCATGTGCCACCTCATTCATCGATGTCAATAGCCCATTGTTCACTCTGTACCACGTCGTTCAACCCCTTGAGGAGGCGCCGCAGATGCACAATCATCATGCCGACTTTGATTGGTGCGTTTTCGTCTCGGTCGAGCCAACGCTGGAGTTGCCCCTCAGCAAAGACCCGGAGCAGACGATCGGTTTCGTCGACCATGTGGTCGAGTGATTTGATTTTGGCTTGGCGGATCTTGGAGCTGCCCATCACACTGTCGTCTGCCAAGTACGCACCCGCGTCGCTGCCATGGGGCGCTGGTTGTGGAGCAGCGAGCTCGAATTCGTGGAGCTCGGGTGGGAGGTAGCCGCTGTCATCTCCCATAGCCAAGCCACCAAACCCCGGTGTTCCTGCCATACCCGCTTTGGGCTGTTGGAAGGATTGTATGGCGCTGTCGAGTGACTCGTCAGGATTGGCCGCAAAAAAACTGGCCAAACGGCTCAGTTCGGCAGCTGACATGCCCTCGTCGACAGCAGTACGGGCCAGTTCGATACGGGTTTGTTCGTTGCCGATGCGACGCAGATGCTGTGCCTGAGTGACAGTCAGCTGCCCGGTCCGGAGGAACGACTGGATGCTCACATCGAGGTCGAGCAGCCCCAAATAGCGACGCACCGTGCGTGCCGACAACCCTACCGTTTGCCCGACTGCCTCGTCGAGGGTGCCCTCGTCGGCGTCGGGGGTCGCCCGGGCGAATTGACTGCGCAACCGTGCAAAGGCGTTGGCTTGTTCGAGGTCGTTGAGGTCGCGGCGCTGCAGGTTTTCGGTGAGTTGGCGTACGAGGTTGCGTTCGGCCTCGTCGGCAAACACCAAACACGGCACCGTGGTCATGCCGAGTTGGATTGCAGCAGTCCGACGCCGCAAACCGTAGAGCAGCTGGTAGCCCCCGTCGCTCTGCTGGACAACGCCCAAGGGTTGGAGCATGCCCTGTTCGGCTATCGTTGCGGCCAAACCGCTGACGTCACCGACGTCTTCGCGCAGCGTATCGTGTTCGACGGTTATCTGATGCGGGTCGAGATCGATGAGTAGCATGGTCCCTCGGTGGTCACACAGAAGTGTATGACGATAGTATAGCAAACAAAAACTGCGCATTTGTGGACACGAAGGAGGCTACGACGCTGGGCTGAGTGATTTGTTCCGGTCGACATAATCGATGACGGCTAATGCTTCGTCGATGTCGACCAGGCTGACGAGTCCGAGGAACTCTTTGCCACTGAACACTGCAGCAACATCATCCGATGCAGCGCCGATGGTGGAGCGGACCTCGTCGAGGGACATGGTGTGTGCGACACGTACGAAATCGCGGTTCATGATGGCGGCGACATACTGATCCGCCGGTTCGGCAGCGAGTGCTTCGAGCACGTGTTGGCGCGTGACAATGCCGAGCAATGTATTGCCTTGGACGACGGCGAAATCGGGTTGGTACGACGTCAATATAAGGTCGACCACACGGCTGGTGCGATCGGCGGGGGACAACGTGACGGCCATGCGATTGTAGGCATCGCCGACTAAGCGCGATTCGAGCAGGCTGCGGGCGCGTGATTCGCCGCGTTCGTTGCCGGCACTAAAAAAGATGAACAATGCAGTCACTGCCAGAAAAATCTGGCCGCTCATGACCGCAATGGTCCCGATGACGGCTGCGACGCCTTGGCTGATGACGGTGGCATAGGTCGTTGCCGTGCGTTCTGACAGCAACATTGCCAGCCCAGCACGGAGGATGCGCCCGCCGTCGAGCGGGAACGCAGGCAGCAGATTGAACAACACCAGCATCACATTGGCCGAATAGAGCCCCGTCAGCAACAACGAGATACTCGGTGCTGATTCGGGTCCGGGGAAGTTAACAAAGGTCGCCGACAGTCCCACAAACGGGAGTAAGCAGAGTGCAATCACGACGTTGACCAGCGGACCGGCGACGGCGATCCAGAGTTCGTCGCGGGGGGATTTGGGGGCTC
>CAIZHO010000210.1 GCA_903932805.1 uncultured Roseiflexaceae bacterium
CGCAGCCAGCGGTCATACCCCTTTTCTGCTGACCCTGCTGCCCCATACTGCCAACGCCACCGTCATCGTGGTGAACACCGAGGCAGAGGCGCACCGCCTCGCCACGATCCTGCGCAGGGCGTTCCCCAAACGCATGGTGCGCGACTACCCTGCCCATGCGGTGTATCCGTACGAGACGGCGAGCTACGAATCTGCGGTCGTACGCCATCGCCTGGTCGTCCTCGCAGAACTCCTCGCCGGCCATCGCGACACCATCGTCGTCGCCCCCTGGCGTGCAATCGCCCAAGGGACCGTCGCACCCGCCGTCTATCAAGCGACACAACGGACGTACCGCTGCGACGACGTGCTCGACCCGGTCACCATGACTGCCCAGTGTGTCGCGCTGGGGTACCAACTCGTCCAAACGGTGTCACAGCCCGGCGACGTCCGCCGTCATGGCGGTGTCGTTGATGTCTATCAGGATGGCGAACCGTATCCGATCCGCTTCGATTTTTTTGGCAATCAACTCGAATCGATTGCCCATATCGACCCGCGGCGTCACTTGATTATGTCGAGCTTGCCGAACCATACTCTTACTTTGCGTGTCGAAGCCGATTGGCGCAAACAGCCCGCTTTGCTCGAACGCCTGCGCGTGAGTGCAGACCTCGGCCTGCGTGAATCAGCACAACACGAGTGGGAGGCGTTCCTCGATCCGTTCAGTCACAACCACGCATTCCCTGGGATGTCGCTGCTCCACCCGCTGCTCAATGACACCCCACCTGCGAGTCTGCTCGATGCACTGCCTGCCGACGGGCTGCTCGTCTTTGTCGACCCCGATACCATCGTCAGCCAGGTGACCGACTACGCACGTCGGCTCGAGACACAACGCACGCGCCTGATACACCACGGCATGTTGCCAGCCTGGTACCCGGATGTCGTCGTCGGGGCACGGCGGTTGGCGCATGCAGTGCCGACATTGCTCCTGTCTGAGACGGTCCCCACGCAGGTGGCCAATTTTGTCGCAGTGCAACCCTACCACCACCACACGGTGGCCAGCGCCAAACCCATGACGCTCGGGCAGCGCGCCGCCGATGCGGCAACCGAACCGCCGGTTCCATTTACGCATGGGCAGTATGTTTGTCACATCGATCACGGGATCGCGGTGTTCGAAGGCGTCGTGACGCAACAGATAGCGGGCGCACTCAAACCATACCTCAAGCTCCGCTACGCTGGCGCTGATCGCCTGTACGTGCCCGAATCGCAATTTGACCGGGTAACCGGCTACGGGGACCCATCCAATGCCGCCCCGCAACTCACCGTATTGGGCACGCGCGACTGGTAGGTCGTAAGCCCCAGGGTACAAAGGATTTGCATGTCGCAGACGCTCGCACACCTCACCAGCCGTATCGCCGATTGCGCATCGGTTGTCTCGCTCAGCGAAATCCTGCGGGGTGACGCGCAGGTGCATGTCGCCGGCGTGCGCAAAGCTGCCGTTGCACCCTTGATTGCCGCCCTCGCCGTGCACGACACGCGTCCGTTGGTCATTGTGGTGGCGCACGCCGACGAGGCGATCCGCCTTGCCGAAGACCTGAGTCTGTGGGTGCCATCACGCCCCACCTACCACTTCGTCGCCAATGATGCCATCCCGTATGAGCCGATGTCGGCCAGCACCGAGAGTACCGCCGCACGTATCAAAGCCCTGCTCGCCCTGCAGCGCAACGAATCGCCGATTATCGTCGCGTCCATTCGTGCGCTCTTGCAACCGACCATCAATCCCGCCGATTTGGCCGACAGTACGTTGACCGTGACACTCAACGCACGCCTCGACCCACTGCAGTTTATCCACCACTGCGCCCAAATCGGCTACCGGTTGACGTCAGCGGTATCTGAGCCGGGCGAAGTCAATCGACGCGGCGGCATCATCGACATCTTCCCGGTCGGTGCAGCCCAACCCGTGCGCATCGAGTTTTTTGGCGACGATATCGACTCCATCCGCGCCTTCGACCCGCTGACACAACGCAGCACCGAGGCGATTCCAGCGCTGACGGTCGGCCCCGCCTACGAGTACCATCACGCCCGGCACGACGCGGTGGTCGCCTGGCTGCG
>CAIZHO010000211.1 GCA_903932805.1 uncultured Roseiflexaceae bacterium
GCACACTCGGCCCCCGTGATGCGACCTCATACCAAGAATCAATTGTTGATTTTATCAACTGGCGCGTTCCCTATACCCTCGATGGCGATGCAGCAATTCGCCGCTATGCTGTGTATTCACCGACATTGACGCTCAGTTACGCATTGCCACCCGTCTATGCTGTTGCTGGATTGCCGTTGCAGCCACCGGTTGATGTCGTCTCGTTCATCCGTTCTGTACACGAACGTCCTGGCGCGCGCGAAGCCTACAATACGCTGTTGAATGCGCTCCGTGATCGTCCAGCCCAGCAACAAATGCTGACGGATCTCCGTTGGATTCCGCTCTCTGCGCAGATTTTCTACGGTGCAGACAGCGAAGCATACCCGGAAGTAGCGATATTGGCTGCAATCGCCCCCCAATTGTCGGCGCAAGTGTACACCCCCACTCTCATCTGTCGATGGGATGCGTATGAATCTATTTTGCCGTTCGTCCTGCTCCGTGAAATGCGCATCGAAAATGGTGTGAGTGCCATCCGGAGCGCGATAGAGGCCTGCTACACCCGGTAATGCTGCAAAGGAACTGTAATCTCTTTGTCTTGTGTAGTACTACTCCACGCGGTAGACTGCGTCAATGAACATTGCAGGAAGAACAGCATACGAACGCTATCGCACCCGCGCTGGCCTTTCCATCGTTGAACTTGCCGCCCGGTCAGGCATTTCTGTGCGTGACATCGCAGCCGCAGAACGTGGCGAATACATGTTCACCCCACGAGAATTACTGTCGCTCAGCGAAGTATTCGGTGTATCACTTTCCCTTCTTTTGAACACTGAATTGCATCGTGCGCCGATGCGCAATCTCGTGCCGACGGCAATGGTTGTTGTCATGCTGTGTTTCGTGGTGACCGGCGGGTTGGCATGGCCGCAGATCCAATCGTTGATTGCGTCCACTCCCATCCACGCACGTGCGTCGGAGTCGCAGCGTACTGGTGGTCATGCGATCACAGCCAATGCCAACGGTGCAAGCACGAAACTCCGCTCCCAGCTGATCGGACTAGCTGTTGCAGACCCGATGAGCGCGATGCCAGCAATGGGTGGGCAGGATGTAGAAAATCCCTCCGTCACCGCAAATACTGCGCCGCTCGCGGCCATTGCATCCAAGCGTGGTGCACTCGGTGCACCGTACGGCTGCCCGGTGCAGCCAACTGTCGGTCAAGTGGTCATGACCCAGAGCTATGGAGTCGGAACACATGCACCCGCAGCGGTCTGGGGTGCGGTCGATTTGGCTGTCGACGGCGACATGAACGGGTATGCTGATCCGAGTGCAACCGTCGGTGCCCCCGTTGTTGCCCTCCATGCAGGGATTGCGCGTGTGGTGCCCAATAATTGGCTTGCAGGGAACTATGTACGACTGACTGATGAACTCAACGGCTGGGCGACTGCATACGCACACCTCAAAAAGCTCAACATTACCGATGGTCAACGTATTGAGCCCGGTATGGTCATCGGGTGGGTTGGGAACACCGGGTATAGCAGTGGTCCACACCTGCATTACGAGGTGTACCAGAATGAAATCAACATCAACCCCCTCACTGTTCTCGAGTGTTGGTGATACAATAGATTTGTTCGCAGTGTAGCGGGACCGCGTGGTTCCGTTTTTTTATGCAACAGAAGGATGCCATGCACCGCATTCTCATCGCCGAACCCATTGCAGACGAGGGTCTAGCACATTTGGTAGATGCTGCTGATGTAGATGTCAAACCAACAATCACCCGTCCTGAGCTTCTGGCAATCATCGATCAGTATGACGCACTTATAGTCCGTAGTGCCACCAAAGTAGACGCTGCATTGATTGCTGCGGGTACGCGCTTGCGCGTCGTAGGTCGTGCGGGTACGGGTGTAGACAATATCGATGTCGAGTCTGCGACACGTCATGGTATTGTTGTGGTGAATGCCCCTGCTTCCAACAGTGTTGCCGTTGCAGAACTCGCAATAGGGTGGATTCTTTCGTTGGCGCGGCACCTCCCC
>CAIZHO010000212.1 GCA_903932805.1 uncultured Roseiflexaceae bacterium
ACGATTGCCGCCCCCACCGCAACACTTGCATTGATATTCGCATTATGTATACCGATAACGCTCGCGGTGATTGTGCCGAGCTATGCGAATGCCGCCGGCATTCGCATTCTGGCCAATCAAATTGAGCGACAAACCAGACAAACGCAACGTCCTGCGTTAGCGCTTCTCTTTCGTGCAGTGCGTGGCACCAAGCCTATCCCGTGGCGTACCATTCGGGCAGGTGACGCACTGATGACCGAAAACGCGGGGGCGTTTTTACAGATACCGATTGCCTCGTTAACACGGCACATCCGCACCATACCCTACGGAGTGATGGCAGTTGAAGGTGACAACGGCGGCGCAGCACTTGGTACCGCACCATTTGCAACGCTCGTAGGTATCGACAACCTCATGACCCTTGTCGACGGGCAACGTCCTGTTGCAGGGGCGAATCCTATTCAAGCAATGGTCTCGCGGAGCTATGCGAACGCGACAGGCTTGAATGTCGGCGAAGAATACGTGTTGACGGCAAAGGATGGCTTGCGAGCGGTCCGTATTACGTTGGTAGGCATTTGGCAACCAAAAAACGCTCTCGACCCAAATTGGCTCTATGACCCAGCTACATTGTCTTCAATGGTGATTGTGCACAATGATGATATGTTATCTACCGTTGCGGAGGCGTTCCCCGACGGCATTGCGCAAGCCGCATGGTATCTCCAACCGAGCGAGATTACCTTTGGTCCGGGACAAATAGGCACGCTCGAGTCCCGTATACGCTCACTCGCGCAAGAAATGGAGAAAATTCCTGCGAAATTGGAGCGAAGTCCCCTTGCCAGTTTTCGCGCGGTAAATCAAACCATATCTGAGCTCACTATCCGTACCGGCATCATCTCTGCGCCCATCGCATTATTGGCGTTCTTTTTTGTGGTGCAATTAGCTTCAATAACCTATGAACGCCGACGTGATGAATATGCACTCCTGCGTAGTCGCGGTATGACATTGGTACGGCTCATGTCCGTGGGTGGCGTCGAATGGCTTGTGTATATTGCGCTTGCAACGCTGCCTGCAATCCCACTCGGGTTGGTGTCGGCGGGGGTGATGCTCCGCACACAGTCGTTCCTTCAAATTGGCGGACCAGCCTTCACGCTGCCAGGATTGCCTGCCCAAGCCTGGGCGGTTATTGCAGTGGTGTGGGTGGTGGTTTTGGCCATCGGTTTGCGCCCTCTTGCCAACGCCAGTCGGCGGACATTGAGTGATAGTGGCAAGAGTCGACGACGCGATGCGCTGTCCGGAGTACTACGCGTCTTGTTTGAGGTCCTGGTGCTTACCGCAGTTGGGTACGGTTACTACCAGTTGTACGAGAACCCGTCCGTCGATGGTGACTTATTTTCAAACCCCTTAACGCTTGCACTGCCGGTGTTGACGAGTTTGGCGTTTGCACTTGTCGCGAATCGGCTATTGCCGCTCTTCTTTGGGGTAGCCCAACACTATGCTCGACGTACCGATTCGCTTGTGACGATTCTTGCGCTGCAAACAATTGCGCGCCGGCCTGAACGTCTGCAGACGACCGTGTTGCTGCTCACACTCACGCTTGGAGTCGGCGGATACGTTGCATCAATGGCAGCAACGGTTGATCAAGCAACAATCAATGGGATCAGTTATCGTACGGGGGCTGACAGCATCCTGATCGAAACCGCAACAACGAATCGCCCACAAAACGGCGAAACATCCAGCGGAGATGTCTATTTACTCACCCCGCTCGGTGCGCACAGCGGCTTGCCTGGGGTCCGAACGTACACAGGTGTAGGCACCTATACCGCGCAGGTCTCATTAGGGAGCAAGCAAAACGATGCAACACTGCTTGCAATTGACCGTGTCGCCTTTGCATCGGTTGTACCGCATTTTGCGGATACATGGTTCGGTGCCGGTAATTCGCTCGGCAACCTGATGAATCAGCTCGCTCGTGCACGCGACGGGGCAATCTTGAGTGCGGCATTGGCAGGCAATACCGCCATCGGCGACAACATCGCGGTGACCATTGACATAGATGGAACCCAGGTATCTACCAAAGTGCGGGTGGTTGGGATTGTCAACGGGTGGCCTGGACAATACGACAGCGAAAAACCATTCCTCGTGACCAACCAGAGCTTTATTGCCGAAGAAATGGGATTTGAACCGCCGACAGACGTATGGATGACCAGGGATGTCAACATCACCGTCGGAGAACTCGTCGCAGCAACTCGTGCCGTTGGTATCCCGTTGTTGGATATAGTGGATCGACAGGAGCTCTTGCAACACGAATTTGAGCGACCCGAGCGGCAAGGTCTGTTTGGCATGCTCAGTGTGGGTTTTGTGGCGGCGAGTGGTCTGAGTGTGATGGCAATATTTGTTGCTGCGTTGACCGTGCTCCGCCAACGCAGCATAGAACTCGGTATGCTCCAAGCGCTGGGGATGGCTTCTCAGGAGGCACGTCGGGCGATCTTCCTCGAACAAGGTCTGATGGCAGGCCTAGGCATTGCCTGCGGTATGGTTGCTGCGCTCGTAACCACACGAACAATCTTACCGTACCTGCAGGCAGGGGTCGCTCCTCATCCGAACACCCCGCCGACGAGTGTGTTGACTGCATGGGGTACGTTAGGTGTCATGCTGCTGTTGTACATCGTGGCCATGATTGCCACAGCAATCGTTGCATTCAGGGCTATTCGCCGTCTGCGCATCGCAGATGCAGTCAAGCTGGGCGACGAGAACTAGGATCACTGCTCTCACACCGAGTTACATGGCGGGGTGTGGGAGTGCGCATGACGCTTCTCTCGGTCTGTGGTCAACGATTGAGATTGAAGAGGTGTCGAATCGATGCACATCAGGATGATGCGATAATACATCCCCAGCGGCGTAAACACCACTTTCGTCCACAATGACGGCGATGCGAGCCATCGCATATCTGTTTGCCCAAAGTTCTCCACGTGTATCTACCAGAGAGTCGAGGCGGTATGCACTCCGATTGGTTCGCCGAATTATATGCAGATACCCCAGGATTGCTCGATGTGATTGCACAGCAGCAAGGTCCGAGTGGAGAGCTCCCCTTGACTGATGACCTGCTCCGTAACAGTCCGAGCGGCGACTTATTTGGGTGGACCCAAAATGTCGGTATGGGCTGGGACCCAGCCGAGCTCACCCAACCGCAGGTCCTCATTTTGAGTACCCAAGGCGGTATCCGAGAAAACGATGGAACGGCGGTTGCTCTGGGCTATCATACCGGCCATTGGGAAGTCGGGTTGCAAATGCGTGCAGCAGCCGAAACCCTGCGTTCACTCCATGCAATGCCATTTGCCGGCTATGTGACTGACCCCTGTGATGGCCGCACACAAGGGACCGAAGGGATGTTCGACAGCCTTCCGTATCGCAATGACGCAGCGATTGTCTTTCGTCGCTTGATCCGATCACTCCCTACGCGCAAAGCAGTCATTGGTGTCGCAACCTGCGACAAAGGCTTGCCTGCGATGCTGTTGGCCCTGGCTGGTACGCCGAATTTGCCAACCATCTTGGTGCCAGGCGGGGTCACGTTGCCGCCAACCGACGGCGAAGATGCTGGCAAAGTACAGACCATTGGTGCGCGGTACGCACAAGGGGAACTCACCCTGAGCGAGGCTGCATCATTAGGGTGTCGTGCATGCGGGTCACCTGGTGGTGGTTGCCAATTTTTGGGGACAGCCGCCACGAGTCAAGTTGTCGCTGAAGCACTCGGACTCGCGCTGCCACATTCAGCACTCGCGCCGTCTGGGCAACCAATCTGGCTCGAACTTGCCCGCGCATCGGCCAAGGCGGTGCTGCGCCTCCAGCGCGAAAAGCGGACCACGCGTGACATCCTCACCGATGGCGCAATCCACAATGCCATGGTTGTCCATGCCGCATTCGGCGGTTCGACGAATTTGCTCCTCCACATCCCTGCAATTGCGCATGCAGCAGGGTTACGGCACCCGACGGTTGATGATTGGGAAGCGGTGAATCGTCGTGTGCCACGTATTGTCGATGTGCTCCCCAACGGACCGCGCAACTATGTAACGGTACAGGCATTTATGGCAGGCGGTGTGCCCGAAGTCATGCGCCATTTGCGGACGTTGGGCTTGCTCGACACCAGTGTGCGTACGGTGAGTGGTGAAACACTCGACACCGTCCTCGATTGGTGGGAGCAGTCAGAACGTCGGCACACCATTCGAGCGCTACTCCGCGAACGAGATGGCGTCGACCCTGATACGGTCATCCATTCGCCAGAACGGGCACGACAGGCAGGATTAACGTCGACGGTGACATTCCCGCGGGGGAACATTGCACCCGAAGGATCGGTCATCAAGAGCACTGCCATAGATCCACAGGTGGTCGATGCAGACGGCGTGTATCGCAAAATCGGTCCTGCGAAAGTTTTTTTGCGTGAACGTGATGCGGTTCGTGCGATCAAGGGACAAAGCGAACGCACTGTTGTGGCCGGCGATATTGTCGTCCTGATCTGTGGTGGACCGATGGGCACTGGCATGGAAGAAACATACCAAGTTACTTCAGCCCTCAAGCACTTGCGTTGGGGACGTGATGTGGCAGTGATAACGGATGCGCGGTTTTCGGGCGTTAGCACGGGTGCGTGTATCGGCCATGTCGGACCAGAGGCATTGGCCGGAGGACCAATCGGCAAACTCGTCGACGGCGATGTCATCGAAATTATTATCGACCGACAAACACTCGTGGGCAGCGTCAACCTAATTGGTCACGGTCAAGATATTCGGGATGCGGACTATGGTGCCACCCTCTTGGACGCACGAGTCAGTCGAGATGATTTGAGTGCGCACCCGCTACTACCGGCGGACACCCGGCTTTGGGCGGCGCTTCAACATGCGAGCGGGGGCACTTGGGCTGGGTGTGTGTATGATGTCGACGCGATTATCGCCAAACTGAACGGGAGTACCTAACAGCATAACCGAAACCGCCACGCGTGTTGCGTGGCGGTTTTGGTTATACGTCGAATGGTTCGATTTTGATTGTTCCAATAGTCAATTGCGCGATATCTGGTTTGCGTGCATTGCGATTAAATTGGACAAGGATGTCGCGGTTCGAACTCAGCGATAATGCAGAAGACTCGTCGAACAAATCAATTTCGACCCGATACAGTCCACCACGGAGGTTCAGGATTGGTAATGTTACTTTGATTTGATGCACCCCGATCGCACATTCGAGAGCAGGTTGACCCATATAATTGTTTTCAACGACATTTTGTTCATCAGCGACCGACGTCAAACGGATACGCGGACGAATCTCGACATATTCAACAAACGTTTCAAAACGAACCAAGAATTCATACGTGGTATTCGGTTCCCAGTCGGGTACGTCAGACACCGATTTAGCACCCAAAATCCTGACCAACGCTCCTTCGGCAGCTGGTGATACCTCTGGTACTATTGAATCTGCTGCGAT
>CAIZHO010000213.1 GCA_903932805.1 uncultured Roseiflexaceae bacterium
CCGCTTCGTGCAGGGCTATCTGGTGGCCTCGCCAGCTGATATATCGGACCGAGACGCCCAAGAGGGCGAGTGGGGTGTGCATGTCGTGGTTCTTTCTTTTCAAATCGTATCGGCACGGACGTGTGTCTGCATCCACTGTAGCGCATCTGCGCGGGTCTCGTACACACCATCGAGTTGGGCATCGTAGGCAATCCGCAATAGTTCCTTGACCCGTGGCCCCGCAGCAATCCCCAACGCCAGCACATCGTTGCCGTTGAGCAACGGCGCAACCGGCTGCTTGATCGCCCCTAACGCTGCCGCCAGTGCGATGAACGGCGCTCCGGGTTCTTTGAACGGTAACGGCGGTCGTCCCGAGCTGTCCGCAGCCACCAAGCGTGCCCACAGGTCCATGTCGGAAGGCGCCAGACGATGCGCGAGGCGGCGCACAAAGCGCGGGCTGGCGGGCCCGTCATTGGCAGCCATGTGTTCGCGTACCAACGCGCATACGGGTGCGACGTATTTGTCGGGGGCACCGATCAGCCGCAAAAAATCAATCGTGAACGGCACCCCAGCTGCTGCATGCGACGGGCAGAGGATGCGGCCGTTTTCGACATAACTCGTGGTCGGTTTGCCCAAATCGTGGCAGATCGCCGCCAGCGACAGGATCAACACCTTCTCGCTGTCCAAATCGCCGCGGCGGGCGACCGCGCCTTCGCAGACATACAACGTGTGGATCCACACATCTCCTTCGGGATGATGGACGAAGTCCTGTGCACAGCCCATCAGCGCGGCCAGCATCGGGTAGTGCCGCAACCAACCGGTTGCATGCAACACCATTAACCCTGCCCACGGATGCGGTGCCAATGCAAACAACCGCCATTCGTGCCATATCCGCTCGATGGGAATCTGAGTGATACGGTCGACCACAGCCAGTGCATGTGCGAGGGTCTCTGGTGCGACACGGAAGTTGAGTTGGCCAGCAAAACGCATCAATCGCAACACCCGCAACGGATCATCGGCAAACGCCGTGCCGATGTGGCGTAACACCCCATGCTGCAGGTCAGCAAGCCCACCGTGCGGGTCGACCAGCGTCCCATCGGGCAGAATCGCCAGTGCATTAATGGTCAAATCACGCCCTGCAGCAGCCGTGTGCACCTCTGCGTCGGTCGCCACCGTGATGTCGACCGTATACGCGGCAGTCCGGATGCGAATCACCTGCCGGTCGCTCCCGACTGCCCCGCGTGGCACCATGTCGGCATAACACCGCTCGAGGTCTGCCAGCGCTGGTGCAACTACCTCGATGTCGATATCGACGACCGGCCGGCCGAGCACCAGATCACGCACCGCCCCGCCCACGACGCGCCACTGCCAGCCTGACTGCTGCACGGGGGCCAGCACCGGTTCGAGTGCCTGGAGCAGCTCTGCTATCTGCGCTGTGGGGTGGGCTTCGTTCATGGTGTGGCTCTCATCTGTGTCACGGTATTCTGTTTGTATAATACGTGCGTGTAGGATTTGTATGAGGAGTATTCGATGAGCGCTGGTATTACGATGTACAGCACCACGTGGTGTTCAGATTGCAAATTGGCCAAGCGGGTTTTCAACGAACTCAACGTGACGTATACCGAGATTGACATCGAGAAGGACGATGCCGCCCGTGCCGAAGTCGTCCGTATCAACAACGGTGGCCAGTCGGTCCCGACCATCATCTTCCCCGACGGGTCTGTCTTGGTCGAGCCATCCGCCGCCGTCCTCAAGGCCAAAATCGCCAGCTTGTAGGCGTTGAAGGAACAACCCCCGCTGCAGCAGCAGCGGGGGTTGTTGCGTTTACAGAACCGGCAAGACCTCGATGATTTGGTCGTGACCTGGCCCAATCGACACCATCGACACCTCGGCGCCGACCAGGTGGGCCACCCGCTCGACATAGGCGCGGGCGTTGACCGGCAAATCCTGCCGGCGGCGCACGCCATCGGTCGGCGCTAACCAGCCCGGCAATGTCTCGTAGATGGGTTCGACCCGATCATACTCGTCCGCATACGTCGGTGGATGATCGATGATCTGCCCATCGAGGCGGTACCCGACGCAGATCTTGATTTCTGACAACTCGTCCAACACATCCAACTTGGTCAACGCCAGTCGATCGATGCCATTGAGTTGGGCTGCATAGCGTGACGCAACGGCGTCGAACCAGCCGACGCGGCGCAGGCGACCGGTCGTGGTACCCACCTCGGCCCACGGCTTGCCCATTTGGCGCAGTGCTTCGGCCGTCGCACCTTCGACCTCACTGGGGAACGGACCCGAGCCCACCCGACTGGTGAACGCCTTGTAGACGCCCATCACGTGATCGAGTGCACGCGGTGCAATGCCCGCGCCTTGGCAGGCGCCGGCGATCCCCGGCATCGACGACGTCACAAACGGGTAGGTGCCATGGTCGATGTCCAACATGACCCCCTGGGCACCTTCGAGCAACATGGGCGTTTTGGCGGCCAGGGCGGCCTGCACCACGCCATAGATGTCGCCGATATACGGCGCGAGCCGTTGCCCATAGGCGGCGTATTCGGCCACCAGCGTGTCCAAATCATAGGTCGGGGCGTTATAAAAATCCGCAAAGAGTTTGTTTTTGGTGGCGACAATCGGTGTCAAGACGCGCCGTAACACGACCGCGTCACGCAGATCCCCGACCCGCACACCCGAGCGGGCTGTTTTGTCGGCGTAGGCCGGGCCAATGCCACGACCGGTGGTGCCGATTTTTGCGTCGCCGCGCAAGAGCTCGTCGAGGCGGTCCTGCTCGACATGGTAGGGCATGACGACATGGGCGCGATCACTGATACGCAGATTTTCGACCACAATACCACGGGCAATCAACCCGTCGAGCTCGCCGATGAAGTGTTTTGGGTTGACAACCGTCCCGTTACCGACGATGTTCACGGTATTGGGTTCGAAAATCCCCGCCGGCACCAAGTTGAGCTTGAATGTGCCGTGCCGATTGACCACGGTGTGGCCAGCATTATTGCCACCGCCATAGCGGACGACGGTCGCTGCGCGTGCCGCCGGTGATCGCGTTCGCCGGACATCTCATCGATCGCCCGGACCGCCCGGCGCCGCGCTTTCCACCCGCGCTCGAGGCGGCCGCGCACACCGCGATTCGCGAGCGGGTCCAGCGGCTCGACGCCGGCTTCG
>CAIZHO010000214.1 GCA_903932805.1 uncultured Roseiflexaceae bacterium
ATGCGGTCGACGACGCCGGCAACATCGACACCACGGCAGGCACACTGACTGCTGATGCGCACCTGGCCAACGCTCATCATGCCGCAGGCGTCGCAGCCATCGCTGCTGCCGCGTATGCGGCGATGCAGGCAACCATCGCAGCCGACGCCGTAGCTATTTTCCTCGGCGGTGATCACAGCTGTGCCTTGGGCACGGTCGCGGGCTCTCTGACGCGGCCTGGCCGCACCGGCGTGCTGTGGGTCGACGCCCATGCGGATTTCAACACCCCCAGCACCTCGCCGTCGGGCAATGTCCACGGCATGGTGGTGGCCAGTCTGATGGGGATGTGCCCAGCGCCGTTGCGCATGAGTGCAACGCCACTTGCTGCAGGCGACATCATCATGTTGGCGATCCGCGACCTCGACCGCGACGAACGTTCGGCATTGCGTGCCAGTGGGATTACCGTCTATACGATGCGCGATATCGACGAACAGGGCATCCCCGCACTGCACAAGGCCATCCAGGCACAGTTCGCGAGTTGCACCAGCTTGCATGTCAGCTTCGACATGGATTCGCTTGACCCGACGATTGCCCCTGGCGTGGGCACACCAGTCAGCGGTGGGCTCAGCATCCGCGAGGCGCATTTGATTATGGAGCTGCTCTGTGACGATGGTCGTGTGCGCGCCCTCGATCTCGTCGAAGTCAATCCCATCCTCGATCAGTACAATCGCACCGCCGAATTGGCCGTCGATCTGACTGCGAGTTTGTTCGGCCAACGTATCATTTAATCACCAAAAAACCGGCCCCCGCGTGCGTTGCACAGGGGGCCGGTTCGTTGCACTGTGTTATTCGACGACGAATTCCATGCGGGCGCCTTGGAGGGTCCCGTCGATATAGACCTCGACGGCGTAGTTCCCCTCAGGCAAGACATACGACGGTCCGAGGTCGATAGGAACATCGATGGCGGCCACACCATCGCTGGCCTGATCCCACTCGCTGACGTAGCGCAATGATTCGTCTTCGTACCCATCCGAAAAGAACTTCACCAGCACGTGCGCACCCTGTGGCACGGCCACAGCAGTTGCTTCGATCGTCAACGGGATGCCGTCGAACGACATATTGTCGAAGGTGTCTGCGGCGACGAATGTGTCGGCTTCATCTTTTGTGCCCAACACCAACTCCTGCAGTGTGCCGGCACTCGGGGTCAGCTGGAACGCCAGGGTGGTCGCCAATGAGCGCACATCAACAATTGCTGCGTCGATGGCAGCTGCCTGCTCTGCAGTGCGTTCTGGTGCGCCGGCGATGGGCTCGCTATCACGCAGCTCGGTGATGATGTCAGCTGCCTCGTCGATGGCATAGAAGAAGTCTTCGTCGGGCTCGTTGCCCTTGGCACGAATGGCTGCAACCGAGGCAACGGCGCTGTCACGCAATGCCTTGCTCGCGGCACCGACGGCTGCCGGATCTGATTCGGCGGCGGTGACGGCAATCATCGTCCCCAACGCCGTGGGGGATGCGGGCTCGCGAGTCACCCATGCTTGGGTGATGGTCCGGGCCTGAGCAATGTCACCGACGACGAGATAGAGATAACTCTGCCACGAATCGACGCTCGATACGTCGTACCCGGCTGCCCGGGCAGCTGCAAAGCTTGCCAGTGCGTCGTCGTTTTTGCCTTGCCCATAGAGCACCAGGGCACGCTCGTAATGCGCATCCCCGTAGCTTGGCAATGCGGCAATGGCCTCGTCGTAGGCGGCAATAGCGCCTTCAGCATCATTTTGGTAGGCGAGCGTATAGCCCTTGACATAGGAGTCGACTGCTGCAGGCGAATATGCAGGCAACGGTTCGCTGTAGGTTTGGATGGACCAGTTGAGGGTAATCAGCGTCATCAAGATGGCCGTGCTAAAGATCATCAACCGTGGAATGTCAGACATCACCAAACACAGACCCAACAACCCCAACACCACCGCCAGCAACGTCAGATGCACGATGTAGGTGTTTGCTTTGGAGTCCCAGGCCATGTCGAGCGCCTGCATGAATGTACGCATCTGTTCGGCACGGGTTGCATCGCGCAGATAGACGTCGACTTCGTAGGCTGCAGCAGCTTTGTCACCCATCGATGCGTAGGGTTCGCCATAGGCGGGCGAAATAACCGCCAACGCCGCTTTGGCTTCGCTCAAGGTCGCGACCGCGTCGGTCTGTCCCGTCAACTCGGCCAGGTCATTCTGCTGCGTCAGCAGCTCGTCGACACGGGCTGCATAATCGAGGTTTGCTGACACCATGGTCTCGCCGACGCTCCGGATGCGCATGGCATCGAGTGAGTAGCGCTGGGTTTCGGCACGGTAGTTGGTATTGAGATTGCCGGCGTGCACTTGGAGTGTGCCGACGATACCGGCGAAAACCGTCACGACACCGATAATGACACCAATCCAGCCGTCG
>CAIZHO010000215.1 GCA_903932805.1 uncultured Roseiflexaceae bacterium
CGCTACCTACAATCGCAGTATCGACGAGATTAGTCTGCCCGAACTGGGCAATACCATGGTGCACCTGCTGAGTCAGGTCGATGCACTTCCCATCGATGTACTGTGTAGCGACACGGTGCGTTGGTATGGTGGTGCCCGGGTCACTGAGGGCATCAAGACACGATTGATGCTCGCCCTCAAATCGTTCGTGAAACTCGGTCGGCTGTTTCAAGATGGCGATGAGATACGTGCGGGGGAGATGTAGCAATCAAGACGGAATTTCTGTGCGTGCAGAAATGCGCACCAACAATGTGGTAGTATTTTCATCTCATTACGTCATGGGTTTGATATGCCAGAAGCAACAGTTGCTCAAAAACTCCGCTATCGCCTCGATAACCTGTTTGCGCGTGGGTCGGTTGTCATGATTCTGTTATTGGTGGTTGCGACACTGACGTTGGTCTTTTTGATTTCGTTGGTGGTACTTGCATTTCACCTATCAGGGACGCAGAGCTTCGCAGAGATTATGTGGCAATCGGCGTTGCGCATGCTCGACCCGGGAACGATTGCCGAAGACGAGACATGGCCATATCGCATCACCATGCTGGTCGTGACCATCGGCGGGATTTTGCTCGTCGGTGCCACGATTGCGGTGCTTACTAATGGCCTCGATGTGTGGATGCGCAAATTGCGCCGCGGCCGGTCGATCGTCGTCGAGTCGGGCCACACGATTATCTTGGGATGGTCGCCGTATATCATCGAAATCATCGAACAGTTGATATTGGCACGCGTCAACGCGCACAATCCCTGCATTACGATTTTGGCCAACAAAGACAAAGCAGAGATGGAGGATTTCCTCCGAGAACATGTATCCGATATCCAAAAGGCGCGTATTGTTTGCCGGAGTGGAAGCCCGATCGATGCCGTTGACTTACGCATCGTCAGCCTCGATACCGCAAAGTCCGTCATAGTGCTACGCAACAATGCGGTGAATGCGGATGTCGAGCTCGTCAAAATCCTGCTTTCGTTGTTCAAAGACGCCAAACAGTACCACGCACGCTATCACATCGTCGCCGAGGTTTCGGACGCGAGCAACATCGCGCTCATGGAGATGGTGCACGAGCATCAGGTCGAACTCGTCAAAGTGGGAGAATTCATTTCGCGGCTGGTGGCCCAGACGAGTCGCCAACCTGGGCTGTCCGTTGTCTACAGCGAATTGCTCGATTTCGCCGAAAACGACCTCTACTTTGTCGCGCAGCCCGACCGGCGTACCCGTACTTTTGGTGAGACGGTGTTGCTCTACGAAAACGGAGTCGTCATCGGTGTGCGCAATCGAGCCGGCAAACATCGGCTCAATCTGCCCGCCGATCACGTCATTGATCCCGATGATGAATTGGTGCTGATGGCGCACGATAGTCGGATACTCCGGCGCGAGACGCGGGCGTTGGAGATAGACAGTGATGCGATTGTGATTGGTCCGAAAGCGACCCGGCTGGCCGAACACATCCTGTTTATCGGGTGGAATTGGCGCAGTGCTGCGGTCATCAAAGAACTCGATGTGTTCACCGTACCGGGGTCAACGCTGACCATTTTGGCACTTGACCCTCAGGGTGCGATGCAGCGTGAATTGGCCGGCTTGGTGCTCAAAAACATCACCGTTGACGCCCACGTGTGTGACACGACGAATCGTGATGCGCTCCATCGACATCTCAGAGCGTATGATCATGTCATCATTATGGCCTATGCCGATATTTTTGATATCCAGCATGCGGATGCACACACGATCGTGACGCTGCTGCACATGCGCTATTTTGTGCAACACTCGAGTCACCGCTTTAATATCGTCAGCGAAATCATGGACTCGCGCAATCGCGAGCTCATCGAATCGTCGGACGTCGATGACTTTGTCGTCAGCGACAACATGGTCAGCTTGTTGCTCGCACAGATCTCAGAAAATCGCGGAATTAATGCGGTCTACACCGAGTTGCTGACGGTGGTAGACAACGAAATCTACCTCAAACCGATTACCGATTACATCGACATCGCACATCCCGTCTCGTTCCACACCCTCGTCACTGCAGGGTTGCGCCGCAATGAAGTTGCGGTGGGGTACCGCATTGCGAATGCAAGTCCAGGCCTCGGTGAAGGGCAATCGGTGGTCATCAATCCCAGGGACAAATTCGCTCTAGTGCAATTCACTCTGCACGACAAGCTGATTGTTATTTCCGAAGAAGAATAGTCAGTCGGTACATCACCGCGCGTATTCAATCTCGTCGCCGCGCTGTTGAACCATGCGCGATTCGACGCGTGCGGGAATGCAGCATGCCAAAAGCACCTCAACGCAACTCATAATTCCCAACTCATAATTCATAATTCATAATTCATAATTCTCCCAAGGTA
>CAIZHO010000216.1 GCA_903932805.1 uncultured Roseiflexaceae bacterium
GGCATGCCGCTTGAATTCAAGTCACCCAACAGTCGTATCCTCAGCGGGATGGAAGACGGTAATGCGTTCGATGTACCTATCGGTTCGTGGACCGATGACACCTCGATGGCACTCTGTCTGGCAGATAGCATCCTCTCGACCGGTGGATTTGATCCGCATGACCAGATGCAGCGCTATAGTCGCTGGTGGCATAATGGGCTCTGGTCGAGCGTCGGGAGGTGCTTTGATATTGGACTGACGGTCGCCGATGCCCTCAGAGCATACCGCAGCGATGGAGAAGCATACCTCGGGAGCACGGACCCGTATTCTGCCGGGAACGGCTCGTTGATGCGTCTTGCACCAATCCCGATGGCGTTCGGCTATGATGCAGCGTTGTGTGATGGATTGGCACGTGACAGTTCACGCACGACCCATGGTGCTCCGACTGCGCTCGACGCATGTGCAGTCTATGCCCATTTTGTTGCGGCTGCGCTACGCGGGACAGCGCGAGAGGTTTTCTTTGGGTCTTATGCAGGGCACGTGGGAACCACCGAGATCTCCGCAGTGCTCGGAGGATCCTACCGTGCCAAAAGCCCACCTGAGATTGTCGGCAGTGGCTATGTGGTGAAGTCCATGGAAGCAGCGTTGTGGGCGTTTGCACGCAACAATACTTATGCGACAGCAACGCTCGATGCGGCAAATCTCGCGCACGATGCAGACACGACTGCCGCAATTTGTGGGATGCTGGCGGGGGCATACTGGGGTGAATCAGCGATACCCTCAGCATGGTTGGATGTCATCGCGCGCCGTCGCGACATCGAATGGCTCGCCGAAGCACTACTCGCCTACAGTTGGGATGAGTGGGCGCAACACGTGTAGACCAAGCATGAAGGAGACGACTCTTGTGCCAATATAATCTCTCTCTCATCTCGACTTCAGGTATATTTTATACAGACAACCGATGCTGAAGCATCGGCCATCACAGTGTGTGGAGGTTCCATGATTGAAGTAGTAGGGTTGACGAAGCGTTATGGCGATGTCACGGTCGTCGATGATGTTTCGTTTACCGTTGCACGTGGTGAAGTTCTCGGTTTTCTCGGGCCAAATGGTGCTGGCAAAACAACAACGATGCGCATGTTGACCGGCTATCTGCCTGCGACAAGCGGCACCGTGACCATTGCCGGGCACGATGTAATGACCGATCCGCTCAATGCGCGACGACAAATTGGCTATTTGCCCGAGGGTGTCCCGTTGTATACCGAGATGACGGTATCGGGGTATCTCGACCACATGGCACGGTTGCGCAACTTGCCGAATCGCCCAGAAGCCATCGAACGGGCAATGGAGTTGGTGCACCTCGCTTATCGTGCACATGATCGTATTGGCAAGCTTTCAAAGGGCCAGCGTCAGCGTGTCGGTTTGGCACAAGCGCTGCTCCACAATCCCGATGTCCTTATCCTCGACGAACCAACCGTGGGTCTCGACCCGCGCCAGATTATCGAAGTACGTGAATTGATTCGCGAACTTGGTGCCACCCGCACGGTCATTTTGAGCACGCACATTTTGCCTGAAGTCAGCATGTTGTGTAATCGTGTGGTCATTATCAAAAAGGGTGCTGTTGTCGCGGTCGATACTCCTGCTGGGCTGACTGCACGCCTGCAGGGTGCAGAACGAATCGAACTGCAGACGGCAACAAGCCCGGTGGATGTTACGCGTTTTTATAGCATCCCTGGCGTGACCAATGCGACGGAACAAACCCCGGGGCATATACTCATCGAGACCGACTCGAGCCGCGAGGTCCGCCCTGACATTGCCAAACTGGCTGTGGACGCCCAGTGGAATCTCCTCGAGATGCGCAAAATAACGCTGAGCCTGGAAGCAATCTTCCTCGAATTGACGACCCAAGAAGATCCTATCGAGAACGTGACGGAATCTGCAGATGAGGATGCGGTGTCAACGGATACCATACCAACGGAACAGGAGCGCGCCTAATGCGTACCGCATTGGTCATTGCACGCCGTGAAATATTGGCGTACTTTATCTCGCCCATTGCATACCTTGTATCAGCGATGTTTTTGCTGATTTCGGGCTTTTTGTTTTCCCTGATTTTGATCCAGAGCCAACAGGCGAGCATGGACGGCTTGTTTTTGAATGTGACCGTCGTGCTTATTTTCATCGCCCCGTTGCTGACGATGCGACTTCTCGCTGATGAACAAAAATCGGGAACGTTGGAAATTCTCTTGACTGCGCCTGTCCGTGACTGGGAGGTTGTCGTCGGCAAATATCTCGCAGCAATGGCGTTGTTTGGCATCATGCTGCTGTGTACGCTGTATTACCCGATTATTCTGTGGCGGATCGGGGGCAACCCTGATTGGGGTCCAGTGTTGACCGGCTATCTGGGCATTATATTGCTCAGTTCTGCGATGTTTGCCATTGGGACATTTACCTCGTCAGTGACAGAAAATCAGATAGTCGCAGCCGTGTTGGGGTTCGGCATTCTCTTGCTGTTGTGGCTGATCGATGCAGCCGGCAATTTGGCGACAGAGGCGACAGATGTGCTCCGTTACATATCGTTGCCGAGTCATTACAACGACTTCGCGCGGGGAGCAATAACGATCGAGGATGTGGTGTACTACCTCAGTGTGACCTTCGTTGCCTTGTTTTTGGCAACACGGTCGCTCGAGTCACGGAGATACCGCTAATGTCATTTTTGCAACGCATACAAACTACTCTTGGATTGCGCGGTGTACGGTACGGTGCAAATGCCAGTGCAATGTCGATTCTGTTCATTGCGATTATGGTGTTGTGCAACATTCTCGCCGTGCGCTTCCATACACGCTATGACTTCACTGCGCAGAAAGAGTTCTCTCTTTCACAGCAAACCACACAGATTCTGCAATCGTTGAACCAACCAATCGAGATTATTGGGTTTTATAATGGCCAGGATGCTGCCCTTCAAGCAGACCTCGAAAGCCGACTCAAAGAGTACCGAGCTGTTTCGCCACAGATAACGTACCGATTCGTAGACCCGGATCGTGATCCTGTCGCCGCGAGCGCCGAGAATATCACTACCTACGGTACGGTGGTGTTCAAATCGGGTGAACGACGCCAAGCAATCAACGCCATTGACGAAAAAGACATCACTGGCGCTATCCTCAAGGTCAGTGCAACGACCAAAACGAAGGTGTATTTCGTCACTGGTCACCGCGAACGAACCATCGACACCACGGATCCGACGGGCTTGGGTGATGTCAAGCAATTGCTTGAAGCCGACAACCTTGTGGTCGAACCACTGAACTTAGTTATCAGTGCGACCATCCCGCTCGAAAACACCGTTGTGGTGTTGGCGGATCCACTTGACCCGCTGCAGCCAGCCGAAGAAGCAACGCTCCAACAGTTCATCGATCAAGGCGGACGGTTTGTGTTACTGTCGAACACCCTTTCACCTGCACCGATGGTGGGCGCGATGGCACAGTGGGGGTTGCGCTGGAACAACGACATCGTGCTTGACCAGCAGTCCCAAGTCGGCAACCCGGTTGCTCCTGCGGTCCTCGATTATCCCTACACAGACATCACAAAGGATCTCACCGGGCAGGCAAGTGTCTTCAACTCGGTACGCACCATTGGGACCACCGGGGACGAGTTCCCGCCTGAGTACACCGTCTACGAGCTACTGAGAAGTAGCGAAAACAGTGTTGCCGCCACAAAATTTGATGCAGGTAAAGTCGAAACCCAAGACAGCGACGCCAAAGGCCCGTTGACGTTCGGCTACGCCATCGAGACGCCAGCCAAAGGCCGTGTGGTGGTCGTCGGTGACGTTGATTTTGCTACCAACGGATTTCTCAAGGTGACACAAGCGAATGCCCCGCTGTTCCGCAACATGATTGCATGGGCGGCAGCCCAAGAAGAGCTCATTTCGGTACCGAGCCTTGAACCAGTGGACCGCCAAGTCTTTATGACGGAGAGCCAAGCGAGTATTATTTTCTATAGTTGTGTCGTAGGTCTTCCACTGTTGTTCCTGTTGACAGGGATAGCTGTGTGGTGGCGCCGGCGATAGGGGGAGCGATGAACGGAAAGCTCACGATTGTCTTGTTGGCGGTCTGTATGGCACTCGGGCTATATCTCTATGTCGTGCCTGCTCCCAACGAAATTCCACCGGATATTGCTGCCAAACGTGTTGATGTGGTGAACATCGTGTCACGCGAGGTGACGGGATTTTCCGTTTTCAAAAACGATGGCACCATGTTCGGCGTTGCACGGAATGGCCCAGGATGGGGAATCACGCAACCACAACCGACCTTGGGTGACGAAATTGCAATCGGTCAAGCAGTTGCGACGTTGTCGCAACTGCAAGCCCAAGAAATCATCGAGAAGCCGGTTGATTCTGA
>CAIZHO010000217.1 GCA_903932805.1 uncultured Roseiflexaceae bacterium
CAAAACACCCCGTTTGGCGATGCCTCGTGGCTCGTCCCGCTCACCCCCTGAGCGCAGTTCAACCATCCCAGACATCAATGGCATCGACCAACCAGCGCAACCAATGCTCGACCGTGCTCGCGCGTCGGTTGATGGTGACTGCGGTATTTGCCGCCAGCCCATTTGAGGAACGGTTTGCGGTGGAGCGGACGGAGCGACATACAGCATTGACCTCGCCCGGCAAAATGCCAGCGAGGTCAATTATTGATCGGAACGTGCAATCGATCAACCGCTCCTAGGTGGTCGTGCTGTCAGGCATGGTACTAGCGCGTGGCACCAGCCGTGTCAGCAAGATACCCAATTCGTACAGCAGGTACATGGGGAGTGCCAAGAGCATCAAGTTGTACGGGTCGCCGGTGGGGGTAATCAATGCCGCAATGATGGTGATGATGACGATGGCGTAACGCCGCGTCGACGTGAGCATCTTGGTCGATACGATATTCAGCCGGGCCAGCAGGTACATGATGGCGGGCAACTCAAAGATGATGCCGTTCCAGAGCAACAGGGTCGAAACGGTATCAAAAAAGCTATCGGCGGTGGGTTCGGTTTGGATGGTGGCGGTATTGCCGTACCCGAGCAAGAAGCCAAGGGCTGCGGGAATGGTGATGAACCAGCCAAATACAATCCCGGCCAGGAACAGTTCGGTCACAATCGGCAATGCGGTGTAGACGATGCGCTTTTCGCTGTTGAGCAACCCAGGGGAAAAGAACGCCACCAGCTGATAGATGATCATCGGCATGGCGATGATAATGCCCACCGTCAATGCGATGTTCATGTAGCGTAGAAAGATTTCGCCGACCATCACTGCTTTGAGCACGGTGCCTGCGGGTGCCAACTGTTGCACCATGAAGTCCGGCAGTGTGACGCCAAAAAATACGGGATTATTGACGAGGTAGAATCCGACGCTGGCACCTATTCCGATGGCGATACAGGCTTTCACCAAACGATCGCGCAGTTCGAGCAAATGTGGTTTGAGTCCGTCCCAAAAGTCGCCCAATGTGGATGGCGCAGATTCGGTGCCGGTTTCGACCAGGTCTTCGATGGGCTCTTCGGCGGGTATCAGCCAACGTACCAGCCCGAGCACCAGGAGCGGGAACAGGATCATACCTGCGAGAATCGATGCGAGAACAATCAAATTCGCACTGCTCATGGGTTCGACTCCCCGTTGGTGTTTTGGACGTGGCGTTGAAGATCATCGATGCGGTTGGTCAACTGGCCGATTTCGATGCGCAAGAACATAATCGTATCAGATGTGACGGATGGTGCGGGTGCGGCTGCCACGCTGCTCCGCAGATCTTTCATCTCGCGGGTAAGCTGCTCGATCTCGGCGTGGAGCCGTGTGACCGTGTCGTTGCCTGGCGGGGTCGTCTGCGCCTCTTTGAGTCGGCTTATTTCGGCCTTGAGGCTGCGGATTTCTGCGTAGATTGCACTATCGGGCATTGGTTGGGTGATGGGTGGGAGTGCCGATTCTACAGGTTGGGAAGCACCGGCCGCCGTACCAACAGGAGCATCGGTGGCAAGGACTGGGTCTGGTTGACTCGACGCAGGTGCCTGTGGGTTCATCCAGTTGGGCTTGCTCGTGCGTGCGACCGTGGCGGGGATACGCTGGTCGTCAGCGACCGTGGCAGGAGCCGGGGTGTCTGTTTGGACGGTGTCAGGATCGCTCGGTTTGCCGATGGTCCGGTCCTCGTCTGCAGCAGGTGTATATGGCGTGTTTACCGCATCAGTGAGAGTAGCGTTTGAGGTTTGGGCGGCGTCGGTGATTGCGGCGTTGAGTGACGACGTGGTCAATGAGAGGGTTTTGGTTGTATCGTTGAGGTCGCTGCGGACACTGTTGGAGACTTCGCGCAGTGTCGAACGGATTTCGTTGATTTCGGTTTGGAGCTCGTGTTGGATTTGGAGCAGCACCTTGGCATCTGGGGATGCATTCAACCAGTTGCGCAGGCGGATAATCGACGACCCGAGGCTCCGCGCAAACGTAGGCAGACGTTCGGGGCCAAGGACGATCAGTGCGATGAAGATGACAAAGAATAATTCACCGGGGCCAATCCCGAGGAAATTCATAGGGCCTACTTTCGCCAGCGTACGCAGTCAATACCTGAATTGTACAACACTCCGCACCACAGTCGATGGATGTGCAGGATATGAAAAACCCCCACTGTCTGCACAGTGGGGGTACCGGACGCAGAGAACTACTTGCCGTTTGCGTCGATGTAGGCCATGGCGTCGCCGACCGTGAGGATTTTTTCGGCGGCTTCGTCGGGAATGTCAACGCCGAACTCTTCTTCGAGGGCCATAATCAACTCGACCAGGTCGAGTGAATCAGCCTTGAGTTCTTCGGCGAAGCGGGCGGACGGGACAATTGCTGATTCTTCGCAGCCCAAGCGGTCTGCGACAATTTTCTTCAGACGTGATTCCATCTCTGCTGACGGCATTGATGTGCTCCTTTCGCAAACTCTACATACACGTGTTGTGTTCGATGTATATCACCACAGGTCAGACCTGTTGGCTACCGTGTTGGGGGTGTTGCACTGTAGCGCGCGGCTACGGTGCCTAATATACCATTGACTAACCGTGCAGACGAATCACCGACATAGGCCCGCGCGATTTCGACAGCGGCGTTGATAATCACCGGGGTTTCGCCTTTTTGTTCGCTGTAGCGGAGCTCAGCGATGGCGATGTGGAGGACTGCACGTTGCAGGACCGGCATATCGTCGAGAGAAATCGTGGGAGCAAGTTCGCTGATCAGCGTGTCGAGTGCGTGCCGGTGTTCGAGGGCGGCGCTCACGATGGTCCGAATGAAAACCCGCTGGGTGGCACGAATGGGAAGCGGATCGCCGTCGTCATCCACGTCATTGAGGATGGGTTGCGACAGGTGACGGTCTAACACGGCATCAATGGGATGATCGGTTTGACTGAGTTCGTACAGTATGCGCACTGCTTGTGTGCGTGGCTTGAGCCGTGCTTGGCTAGGCATGCGTTCCTTGGGTTTGTACGTCACAGACGATGACGAAAACGGTTACAGCGCGTGGATCGCCCCCTTGGATCAGGGTTGAAACCAACGTCTTGATTTGCATCGACTGCGTCACCACACTCGCATCGGTCCGTGGATCAACCAGCACATAACAGTACACGTCGAGCGTGGTGTCGTGTGGAACGATCGCTACCCCATGCCCGAGGATTGCGCCTGCGGGGGCATTGTATGGCGGCATCGCTGGGTGAATGCCCGGCACAAAGCGGAGCGCTGCGCTTAATCGCGTGGCTAATGCCACGTATGGAATTTGCTGTTGCGATTCATGCACAAACATCATTCTACCCATATCTGTTCAGCACGTCAAGAATTCACGCCGCGCATTCTTGTGCTATACTGTCTATCGGCAGTCGTTCAGACTGCGTCGCATCGAACGTACAGACCGCTCCAGTCTGTGCGCGATTATGAGGGAGTACCGCACCATGGCATTGGAACGTAGCGAAAAAGACACCGTCATTGGCAAGTTTCAGACACATGCAACCGACACCGGTTCGTCTGAAGTCCAGATTGCCTTGTTGACCGAGCGCATCAACCAGATCGTTGACCACCTGCGCGAGAACAAGCACGACCACGCCACCCGCCGTGGGTTGCTGAAGTTGGTCGGTCGTCGTCGTCGGTTGCTGGCTTACCTGAGCCGCACCAACAACGCCAGCTACCGCAGCACCATCGAGCGCTTGGGCTTGCGCCGGTAATCGCCGTCTGCGTGTACAACATTCGTGTGATGATGTGGCTGCGGGCATGTACAACCTACATCCCGCAGCTTTATCTATAAAGTCCGTCAGTATGCAGCAAAGACCAGGTGGTTAGGGATTGGAGGATGGGGTTCGCAGTGCGGACGGCAACCTCCAGTACCTAACACATGGCAACTGCCACACACGGTGGCAGAGAAGAAGGAGCCCATGACAGAACGCAAAGTATTCAGCGTCAGCGCTGAAATCGCCGGTCGGACCATGACCCTCGAATCGGGTCGGTTCGCCGAGCAAGCCGACGGTGCCGTCACCGTTCGCTACGGGGACACCGTCCTGCTGGCCACCGTGGTGGCCGCCAAATCCGCCCGCGAGGGAATCGACTTCTTCCCATTGACCGTCGATTACGAAGAAAAAATGTACGCAGCCGGCAAAATCCCCGGCAGCTTCTTCAAGCGCGAAGGTCGAGCCACGACCACCGCGATTCTGACGTCGCGTTTGACCGACCGACCGTTGCGCCCGCTCTTCCCCGAAGGCTACTTCAACGAAGTCCAAATCATCGTCACGACCTTTTCGATTGACATGGTCAACGATCCTGGTCCGTGTTCGATTATTGCCGCTTCGGCAGCCTTAGCGATCTCGGGCATTCCGTTCTCGGGTCCGGTCGGTGCAGTCACCGTCGGCTACCTGGATGGTGCGTTGGTCGTTAATCCGACCATGAGTGCCATGCAAGAGAGCCGCCTCGACCTGGTCGTCGCCGGCACCAAAGAAGCCGTCTTGATGGTCGAAGCCGGTGCGTTCGAGTTGACCGAAGAGCAGATGCTCAATGGCGTCATCGAAGGACACCGCGTCGCCAAAGAAATCTGTGCCCTGCAAGAGAAGCTGGTTGCATTGTGCGGCAAGGCCAAGCAGGCATTCACCCCGGCACCACAGGACAAGTCGCTCGAACAAGCAATGCGACAGTGGATGGGGAGCCGCTTCCACGATGCGTTGCACAACAGCGACAAGACCGCCCGCCAAGATCAGACCGATGCGCTCCATGCAGCCGTGATTGCACATTTCACCGCTGACGAGCCCGAAGAAGAAGTCGCAGCCCGCAAAAAGGCCATCGACGTTGCCTTCGAAAACATCATGTACGACGAAGTCCGCAACGCACTGCTCGATTCGGGCTTGCGTGTCGACGGCCGTACCCCCGAAGAAATCCGGCCCATCAGCGTCGATGTCGGTGTCATCCCACGCGTCCATGGCTCGGGCTTGTTTACCCGTGGTCAGACGCAAGTGTTGACCATCACGACGCTCGGATCACCTGCCGAAGAGCAGCGTCTCGACGATTTGGGTATCGAGACGAGCAAGCGGTATATCCACCACTACAACTTCCCTCCATTCTCGACCGGCGAAGTCAAGCGCTTGGGCGCTCCACGCCGCCGCGATATCGGACATGGTGCGTTGGCCGAGCGATCTTTGGTCGCAGTGTTGCCGACCAAAGACGAGTTCCCCTACACGATGCGTCTGGTATCTGAAGTGTTGTCGTCCAACGGTTCGTCGTCAATGGGTTCGGTCTGTGGATCGAGCATGTCGTTGATGGACGCTGGCGTGCCCATCAAGCGCCCGGTCGCGGGTGTGGCCATGGGCCTGGTCACCGGCGAGCAGGGCAAGTTCCGCGTCTTGACCGACATCCAGGGCATCGAAGACCACCTCGGCGACATGGACTTCAAAGTCGCTGGGACGACCGAGGGCATCACCGGTCTGCA
The DNA here is from genome assembly GCA_903932805.1 of uncultured Roseiflexaceae bacterium. GTDB lineage: Bacteria > Chloroflexota > Chloroflexia > Chloroflexales > Roseiflexaceae > UBA965. The sequence continues at coordinate 5,508 of CAIZHO010000217.1, forward strand.
GATGGACATCAAAACCACCGGCATCACCTACGAAATCATGAAAATCGCGTTCGAGCAAGCCCGCCGCGGCCGCTTGTTCATCCTCGATAAGATGAGCGCCGCCATCACCACGGCCCGCGCCGAAATGTCGGCTACAGCACCACGCATCATCACCTTGCAGATCCCCGTCGACAAAATCGGCGCGCTCATCGGCCCCGGTGGCAAGACCATCCGTGGCATCATCGAGAGCACCGGCGCGACAGTGGATGTCGAGGACGACGGTCGCGTGTTTGTCACCACTGCCGATGGCGAAGCATCCAAGAAGGCCGTCGCAATGATCGAAGCGCTCACGCGTGAAATCAAAATCGGCGAAATCTTCTTGGGCAAGGTCGTCAGCATCAAGCCGTTCGGCGCGTTTGTGAACCTCATCCCCGGCAAAGACGGCATGGTCCATATTTCGGAGCTGGACGTCGGTCGGGTCAATGTGGTCGAAGATGTCGTCAACATCGGCGACGAAATCAACGTCATGGTCATCGACGTCGACGCTGGTGGCAAGGTCAGTCTGTCACGCAAAGCTGTGCTGACCGGCATGTCGCCAGACGATGTCAAGAACGCACCACGTCCTGAGCGCGCACCACGCGACGGCGACCGCGGTGGGTTCCGTGGTCCGCCACGTGACGGCGATCGCCCACG
>CAIZHO010000218.1 GCA_903932805.1 uncultured Roseiflexaceae bacterium
CCAAGCAACTGATGTTTAATCGGTACGACGGTCTCGGCACAAATACGCAGCGAAGTCTCATGGATGAGCAAATCGAGTGTGATGGTAATTGCGCCCTCAAGGACGTTCTCGATGGGCATCATCGCGACATCAGCATCACCGTGCTCGACAGCATCGATGACGGCAGTATGCGAGGGACAGGCAACGATAGAGTCAGTAGGCTGTGCATACGAGCGAGCAGCAACTTCGCTGTACGTTCCGGCCGGTCCAAGAAAACTGATGCGCATCGTTGTGTCACGCCGCTAGAGAACCCAACGGCGCCTTTCTTCGATATTACTTGGGTGTGTTGGCGAACGAATCCACGGCGTACCCGACTTTGGCCTGATCGTATCCATCAGCATAGGCCGATTTCTCATCATTAATCCGCCGGCCTCGCTCTTGGAGAAGCTTGTTGAGTGCCCCCATGTAGGCTTCCGCTGCGGCAACCATTGTGTCGGTGTGCACACCATAGCCGTTGAACAAATCAATCCCTGGGTGTGTAGCAGCTTGCTGGGCAGCGATGGTGTCACGGATACGCACCGACACTTCTGCAACCGCATCGATACCCTCGGTGACCGAATTAATCGAAAACTCAAGCAATTCGACGGGCCGCTTGACGACACTGTCAATCGCCTTGTAAATCGCATCAACTGGTCCAGTGCCATGTGCTGCTTCGAGGTATTGATTGCCCTGTTGGTCTACCAAACGAACCGTTGCCACCGGGGTCAAACTGGTGCCCGTGATTACTTGTACGTGTTCGAGTTTGTAGACTTCCTCGACGCGTTGGTGCTCGCCCGTGATGAGTGCTTCGATGTCGCGGTCATCGATTTTCTTCTTGCGATCGCACAGTTCTTTGAAGCGTTCAAACACCTTTTGAAACTCGTCTTCGTTCTCGGGTTCATAGCCCATCGAGACAAGCTTCATACGGAACGCATGGCGCCCAGAGTGCTTCCCCAGGACCAGCATATTGCCATCGAGACCCACGGTTTCGGCACTCATGATTTCGTATGTCATCCGGTTTTTCAGCACACCGTCTTGGTGAATGCCCGATTCGTGGGCAAACGCATTGCCGCCGACGATGGCCTTGTTGGGTGGTACCGGGATCCCGATGAACGAACTCAACAAGCGACTACTCCGGGTAAGTTCTGTCGTTCGTACATTCGTCGAGACACCGTAGTAGCCGTTACGGGTATGCAGCGCCATGACGACTTCTTCGAGTGACGCATTGCCGGCACGTTCGCCGATACCATTAATGGTGCATTCAACTTGACGAGCCCCTGCACGGACACCCGCTAAACTGTTTGCTACTGCCATACCCAAGTCATCATGGCAATGGGTCGAAATGATACATTGCTCGATGCCAGGAACATTGGCGAGAATGCCACGAATCATTTCGGCGTATTCGTCTGGGGTGGTGAAGCCAACGGTGTCAGGGATATTGAGGGTAGTTGCACCTTCGGCGACTACGGCGGTCAGCATTTGATGCAGAAATGCCGGATCTGAACGGCTAGCGTCCATGGGAGAAAATTCAATATCGTCGCAGAGTGAGCGGGCATAACGCACCATTTCGCGGGCACGTTCGAGCATCTTCTCGCGGGTAGATTTGAATTGATATTCGATGTGGATGTCGGATGAAGAAAGAAACGTGTGGATGCGCTTTTTGGCAGCGGGCTGGATAGCAGTCCACGCTTTGTCGATGTCGTCGCGGTTGGCACGAGCCAATGCACAGATGACCGGGCCATCAGCGGTCCCGACTTCTTTGGCTATTTGATGGACAGCAGCCCAGTCACCGGGTGACGCAGCAGGGAAGCCCGATTCGATGATGTCGACGCCAAGGCGATGGAGTTGTCGAGCG
>CAIZHO010000219.1 GCA_903932805.1 uncultured Roseiflexaceae bacterium
AGCAACCATTGTTGCGATTGGAGTGCAATCACGGCCAGCGCACCTCCGAGGGCCATCGATCCGAGATCCCCCATAATGACCGGAGCAGGATGTGCGTTGAACCATAGATACCCTGCACAGGCTCCAACGAGTGTGAAGCAAAGTGCCATGAGGTTGGTGAAATCCCCATTCAGGAACGCAATGACGCCGTACGCTCCAAATGCAACCAACAGCGTCCAACCAGATAAACCATCGACACCGTCGGTGATGTTAACCGCATTGACGGTAGCCCAAATAATCAATCCCGCGATCGGGATAACGTAGATGCCTACATCGAGTTGCCCCACAAATGGGACAAACACCATCCCAGAGTGCCCGAGTCCATAGGGTGCGGGCAGATACAGGACGACACTCGCAACCACGGCAATGACCCACTGCAGCGCACTTTTGACCCGCTCGGTCAAACCATAGTGACTCGATGGGACGACTTCGAGCGAGAAGTAATCGTCGACAGCACCGAGTATTGCATACCCGACCATTACCGCCAACGGGAGTAGCATTGACCACCGATCGATAAGATTGAACAGCGACGTCAAGAACACTACGGGGACGACGATCATTACGCCACCCATCGTAATCTGCCCATAGCTGACCATCGTATCGCTCCCCTCGTTGCGGGCGCGCTTGCGGATGTTCCTTCGTTTGAGGAGTTCGATCCAAGCACGACCACTGAACAGGACAATCATCTCTGCTGCTGCCGCCAGAAGCAGTGCGCGTGCCATATCCTGAATGAGGAGTGCCCGTAAGGTCTCTTGCATCGTGTCCTACTTCGTCGTTTGCGTGCAGAGTGCGCTGACGATAGCTTCCATCGCCATTGCGCGCGAACCCTTGACCAAGACACAGTCACCCGGGGCAATCACCGACCGAACGACAGGGACAGCCGCCTCAGTCCCTTGGACTTCATACACCGCTGCAAACCCCGCCTCTCGTGCACCAGCCGCAATGTATCGGCCACGTTCGCCGACGGTGACCAAGACGTCGACACACTGTGCAGCCAACGTGCCGACCTCGCGATGGGCTGCTTCTTCAATGTGGCCGAGCTCGCGCATATCGCCCAATACTGCAACGCGACGGCGTTGGACGGTCGCCAATAGTTCCAGGGCAGCCCGCACCGATGTGGGGGCCGCATTATACGAGTCGTCTATGATTTGGGTATCTTCGATGCCATCGAGAACAACAAATCGAACAGTTGGCAAGCGATGTGCAATCGTGTCGCGCATTGTGTGCCAGGGAACCTGAGCGACAAGCCCCACCGCAATCGCAGCCAACAGATTGCGTACCTGGTGCATCCCTGGTGCTCCAAGATGCACGCGATCATCAATACCAGGAGCAATCAGCCGGAACTGGGTCCCCGCGAGGCCACGTTGTTCGATTTCGATGGCACGCACGTCTGCATGTTGGGCAGTGCCGTAGGTCAGTACACGGGCTGTTGTCCGTGTCGCATACCCCGCCACAATCGGATCATCTGCATTGAGGATGACCACCCCGGTTGCAGGGATTGCGTGGACGAGCTCGGCTTTGGCTTCGGCAATTGCCTCGATGCTGCCCATCCGTTCGAGGTGCGATGGACCAACCGCCGTTATCACAGCGATGTTTGGGTGTGCGATGGCACACAATGTTGCGATATCGCCGGCGTAGTACATCCCCATTTCGAACACCGCAGCACGGTGCGTCGGAGTCAACCCCAATACCACGAGGGGGAGGGTCGATTCGCTGTTGTAACTGCGGGGGTTCTTGAGGGTAGGCATCGCATCGTCGAGCAGTGCACCGATGAACTCTTTGGTCGACGTCTTGCCGACACTGCCGGTGATGCCAACAACAAACGGGGGATGGTAGCGATGCCGATGCCAGGTTGCCCAGCGTTGTAACGCAGCAAGTGGGTCCGGAACGGCAATCAACAACAGCCCATCCCACTGCGCAGGCGGCTGTGCGCCGACAGAGACGACACTCCAGCCGTAGGCGCGGGCAAGCTCTGGGGCTTTGATATGCGAAACGATGGCCGCAATCGCCCCCGCAGCAGCTGCTGCGGCGACGTAGTCATGGCCATCCACCGTCATCCCTACCAATGCAACATAGAGTGCACCCGGCTCGACCAAGCGCGAATCAATGGTTACCTGTGTGATGATCGTCGTGCCTGATCGTGCGTCGGGATCGATAAAAACCGCCGCTGTTGGAACTTGGATGCCCGTCAGAATATCTGCAAGGGGATGCGTGTTAATTGCCATAGACTACCCCTGGTCGTTGGCCATCACCAACCAAGGCGTTGTTTGGAGCGATACGATCGTAGCGCATCAGTTCTGCGACGATGCGGCGATAGACCGGCAGGGCGGTGGCAATGCCATAGATGTCGTCAATCGGGCGATCGATTTTGACAAGTACGGCATAGTGCGGAGATTCGAGTGGGGCCATCCCAGCGACCGAGCCAATCGTTTGGCCGGTGTACCCGCCGTACCCGTCAGGGATAGACGAGGTACCCGTCTTGGCGCCTACACGAAAGCCCGGAACGAGCCACAAATTGTCGGGTTGGCGGGGGTTCACGTAGTGATTGGCCGAACGCATCAGCATCCCACGCACCTTGAGGGCTACCTGTGCAGTTATTGGTTGGCTCTGAACGACCGGTTCGGTATCGACGCAGGTACCGTCGCGATTGCAACGTTTCTGGACGATATATGGTTGCATCATCACCCCATTGTTGCCCACCGCAGCAGCCATCCGGACAATCTGCAATGGCGTCACTGCAATGCCTTGCCCGTACGAGTTGGTATTGAGATTGATCGGGGTGTAGTTTTCAGAACCGGGCTTCCAGTAGATACCGGCAGTTTCGCCGGGGAGTTCGATCCCCGTCAACTTACCAAAGCCGAAGTCATCGACTGCTTTATAAAATACCGACTCGCCCATTTGCTCGGCAAACAGCAACGCGCCAATATTACTCGAGTAATACAATACCCCGCCCGGTGTAATCAGGCCATGACCATTGAAGTCGTAATTTGAAAGATTGTAATCATACCGACGAATGGTTCCCTCATCAACGACTTGGCTGTTTTCGTCAAATGCGTTCGCCTGCATTCCGGCAGCAACCGTCAAGATTTTGAAGGTCGAACCAGGTTCGTAGACTTGACCGACGGCAGGATTGATGTTGTAGACTTCTGGCTCGACATCGGCGTAATCATTCGGATCAAAATCGGGAAAACTTGCCATAGCACGGATCGCGCCTGTTTTGACGTCCATCACTATCACTGTCCCACCCGACGCACCATGCAGGTCGATGGCTTTGCCCAATTGGTCTTCGGCGAGATGTTGGATATACGGGTCAATGGTCAGCTGCACCTGGCTCCCATTGACCGGCTCGACACGTTCGTATGGGCGCGACCAAATGGGTTGTTGATGGATATCGACTTCGGCGGTGATGACGCCGTTGGTGCCGCGCAAGACATCATCAAAACTCGCCTCGACGCCGGCGATGCCCATCCCATTGAGGTTCGTCGCACCGATAACGTGCGGTGCAAATCGGCCTTGTGGATAGAATCGATGGGACTCGTAGACCAAATACAGACTTTCTTGGGCCATTCGTTCGATTTGATCTGCTTGATCATCAGGGAGCCAGCGGGCCACCGGGACCCAGGCACGATTGGTATCGATCAGCAACGCCAGTATCTTTTCGGCGGGAACGTCTATAATCTCGCTGATCCGCATGGCGAGGTTGGCAGCGTCACCGGGATCGATTTGGGCTGGCACCACATACAACGAACGCCGCTCGACATCGACGGCAAGTATGTTGCCAAAACGGTCCACGATGGTGCCCCGACTCGCAACTATGGGCAGACTCTGATTGACTTCACTACTGGCTCGTGCTGCGTACCCGTTGCGATCGAGCAATTGCAAATCTGCAAGTTGGATGGTCACACGTGCCAAAAAGAGCATGGCAACCCCAAATGCGACAAATAACCGCCACGATCGCGGTGCAGCACTCGGGGAGATGGGTCCCTCAGCGTTCGAAGGACGATGTGTCCCTGCGACGGAACGGGCATCACTGTGTAAACTCATGGCGATTGCTCTAGCGCTTTTGAAACGACGACTTGGCCTTTGTTAACCCCAAGGATCATGAATCGTACTGTGGTCTCTTGGACCGGAATCATATCCGTTTGTTCTGCGTAACGCTCGATGCGTTCCATCGATTGCGCGTCTGCCATCCGCAGCATCAGAGCTTTGTGCGTGCGTTCTAATGTGGTTTGTTCAGCAATGAGCGTGTCGATTTCGTGGCCCGTTTGGGCGACACGCACCGTTTGTGCAATCGTCGCAATCCCCATCACCGCGAGTAACAATGCACATGCGATGATTGCGCCATTGCGCGAGGTGATGTATGTGCGCGAGTTATGGAGACTCTGCTGCAAGACACTCATTCGCATGACAACACCATCAAAATTCGAGTTTGTACTAGTGTATATAGTACCATGTTTCGTAATCAAAATGTCAGATTAGCGCGAGATATAGATTTTGTTGCCGGTATGGGTGTTCATCGTCACATGAACGTTCTTGGGGAGCCACTGCCCGTCGCTGGTTTGCACCAGTGAAGTCATCGAAAAGCGCACTTCGGGAGATTGCGCGCCTTTGCTCTGTACACCTGGATTCGTCGTGGCAACGATCGACATCGAACGGCTCTGGCTCGTCGGCACATACTGTTCGAGGACCGTCCGCGCGTGACGGAGCATTTCGGGCGAGATGTCACGCTCGGTCAACAGCATCCGTCTGACCGTTTTGGGGACCCGTGCCACCGCCTGCAACTGCATGCTCCCCGTGCTGGTGGTGTGACGAATGGTTGGATGTGCCATCCCCCCTTTCATCGTCGCCCAGGGATCACCGAGCAGGATGAATTCGATGAGCGTCTTCATATCGACATCATCGAGAAATCCCTGGCGCTCGTACATGATTTGCGCAAATTCTAACCGTGCATAGTGGAGTGCCATGCCCACAGGCATCCCCGTTGCCAAATGATGCGTCAGACGCTCAAAGAGCAAATCCGCCCCGAGTAACGGAGCAGCAGAGCTCCCATACGCATTGACCGTTGCACCAATGAATGCCAAGGCCCCGAGCGAAAGTGCACGCAACGGGATCGAATTGCGGATATTTCGACCAGCCAACTCGGCCCCGTAGCATGCTTCGCTGATGATGATGGTGCCTGCTACCGCACTGCGCTGGATGTGATCAGGCGAAAGGGCAATGGGCAAGGCAGTTGCGGCCCCCCAGACATCTGCTGGTTGCCCATAAAAGTGTGGCATGCCCGCTGCACCGTGCAAGTTGAGATACAGCACCTCACGCCCTGCGATGATTTTGTGGGTACCTGGCTGGCTCGTGTGTGGTGGTGACAGAATCAAGCGTGCATCTGCATGCAGATTACGCAACACCAAGCGCGAAGGCTCTTGCCAGACCTCTGCCGCCACTCCACGTGCCAATCGATCGCCGACGGCGCTACGGATCCGCAGCCAGGCGGCGACATCAAACCCAATACGGCCTTGGTGGTGTGCACTGCGGTGGTAATCGGTCATCGACACCAGCATGTTCAACAACAAGGTGGGATCGTCGTCATCCCCCTCGGGTAAGCGCGAGACGATCCGCTGTGGGATGAGATATCCCGAATCGTCACAGGCATACGGGTTATCAGAAAAGATCACGCGATCATCGTCAGGGATCGGATTACTCAGGCGATGAAAGGGGATACACTCATCCCCACCAATCAGGACCACAGTTGCGAGTTCGACCTGCGCCGCGGTACAGTGAGCCGCGACCTGACGTATATAATCTCGCACCGCCATCGGATCTAC
>CAIZHO010000220.1 GCA_903932805.1 uncultured Roseiflexaceae bacterium
CGTCAGTTGTGCGAGGCGCATCCGCTCGAATCGCTGATCGCCGAGTTGTCTGAGCATCCGAATCCTGGGTTATATCGTGCGCATGGATATCGTTTTCAACTGCTCCGTGATCCCGATCAACGCATTATCGGTTTACTCGCACTGCACTGGAATGTCGATACACGCAACGCCGATGTGACGCATCTTATCCAAACATTAACGCACCAAATCGAACATGCGTTGGTCATGGTGCAAGTACAACAACGTTTGTTTGATACCCTTCGCAGCATGGCGCCAGAAATGTCTACTTTGCAACGCGTCAGCTCACGCATCGAACAAGCAACTCCCGAAGCGCTCGAAGGGCTTGATGACGACGTCGCCTTGCTGCCAGATTTTGTGAGCCTGGTACGGGATGCACTGACACACTTTTGGGGCGGCCCAAAGTTGTCTGATAGCCCGTTACTCTCACTCAAAGCGGTCAAACGCTACAGCGAAGAACAGAGTTTGCCGCCGCCCAAAGCATTGCAAGCGGTACTGCGCCAGGCAATCGAGACGCTCAAACCAGAGGTCGATAGTCCGTTGACGGCAAACGAGTCATTGCTCTATTCTATTCTTGATTTCCGGTATATCCAAGGTCGCAAAATTCGCGATATTGCCCAGCGCCTTGCGATGAGTGAGTCTGATTTGTACCGCAAGCAACGGATTGCTGTCGAAGAAGTTGCACGTTCGTTGACCATGATCGAAGAGTCACTGCCAGAAAAATCTCCAAATCAGACTATACAGCAGTAGTATGCGGTGAATTGCGTTGCTCAATCGGTGGTAGAATAAACACCGGTCAGAGCTTTCAAGTCGGAAGGTACAATTGTGAGCGATCAAACGTATGATGTCGTGATTGTCGGTGCAGGCCCAGGCGGCTATGTCGCTGCGATTCGTGCGGCACAACTCGGTCTCAAAACAGCTATTGTTGAGCGTCAGTATATGGGTGGTGTGTGTCTGAATGTCGGTTGTATTCCGACCAAGGCGCTCTTGCATACCGCAGACCTCTTCGAAGAAATTCATGGCAGCGCGAAGTTTGGCATCAAAGTTGCTGAACCAACCATTGACTGGGATGCCACCATCAAGAACAAAGATGGTGTGGTCAAGCAGATGACTGCCGGTGTGTCCTTTTTGATGAAAAAGAACAAAATCGATGTGGTCAATGGTGCGGGCATGCTCGGCGACCGTGGCAGTGTGGTAGTAACCGCTGCCGATGGTGCAAAGAGTGTGATCACCGCCAAAAACACGATTTTGGCAACGGGCGCACGCCCCCGCGAGATTCCAGCGATTGGTGCGGTGTTCGACGGTGAATACATCTTGTCGTCGTGGCAGGCACTCAGTATGAAGCAGATTCCTGCGTCGTTGTTGGTAGTCGGTGCAGGCGCAATTGGCGTTGAATTTGCGTCGATGTTCCGTACGTTTGGCAGCAAAGTGACCTTGATCGAAGCACTGCCACGGATTGTCCCGAACGAAGACGAAGAAATCAGTGCCGAATTGACCAAAGCCCTCGAAAAACGCGGCATTGTCATTCACACCAGCGCCAAGCTCAACACCATCAGCAAAACTGGCTCAGGTGTGAAAGCCGTGATTACCGATGCGAATGGGAAAGAAATCGTTGTCGAAGCAGAGCGTGCAGTGGTCGGTGTAGGGATTGTCGCCAACACGGGCAATCTCGGGATCGAACAACGCGGGGTTGCCCTCGACCAACGTGGCTTCATCACGGTTGATGCCCATATGCGGACGAATGTCGAAGGAGTCTATGCCATTGGTGACTGCGCAGCAACCACCCCGTGGTTGGCACACAAATCTTCGGCTGAAGGGATTCTGGCAGCGGATGTTATTGCAAATCATAACCCTAAGCCGATTGACTACAGTATCATTGCCGCATGTACCTATGCAACTCCGGAGATTGCCAGTGTCGGGATGACTGAGGCAAAGGCCCGCGAAAAAGGCTATGAC
>CAIZHO010000221.1 GCA_903932805.1 uncultured Roseiflexaceae bacterium
TCAAGCAACGTGAGCAAAGCGAAGAAGTCGTTCAAGAGGTTTTTTGGCGCGTCTGGCGGCGGAGCAGTAGCTTCGAGCGCGAACGTGGTCGCGTCGCGCAGTGGATTTTTGGGATTGCGCACAACCTGTGCATTGACGAGATGCGCCGCATGAAGGTACGCCCCAATCCGGTCTACGACGACGAGACGCACCCGGTTATCCAACAGCTCGTCGACGAACACGTCGATGTGCCTGCGACTGCACTCGCCAACGAACAACGCCGCGTCATCAAAGACGCCATTGCGGTCTTGCCGGTAGCACAGCGCGAATGCATCGAACTCGCCTACTTCGGTGGCTTGTCCCACCAAGAAATCGCCGATCAACTGTCGCGCCCGCTCGGCACCATCAAGACGCGCGTACGCCTTGGTTTGCAGAAGCTGGGGACCATCCTCAGTGCCTCAGACCGGTACAGCTACGAGTAGCGCAACCCTCTCCAGACATACCAACCCCGGCGTTGCATCTGCAGCGCCGGGGTTTTTGTACCCATACCCGTCGTCTCGTGCTAGATCAACCCGGCACTGCGCACGCGGAAGTCTTCATCCACCGGCGGGCGTGCCCCGAAGCGGCTGACCACCCAACTGCCACACGCATTGGCCAGATCCGCAGCGGCAGCCAAATCGCCGTCGCGCAGATACCGCGCCAAAAAGCCTGCATTGAACGAATCACCTGCACCTGTCGCATCGACCATGTCGACCGCCCGTGATGCATGGAAGCCCTGGTACGTCGGCCCGCTCACGTAACACCCGTCTTTGTCCAGTTTGAGCACGACAATGGCAGCGGCAAATCGTCGACGCAACGCAGAAGCTATCCGGATCGGATCTTTTTCACCCGTCAAAATCATCCCCTCGTCGCGATTGGGGAAGATGATATCCACCGGCAACGCGGCAATCGTTGCATCGAAGCGGTCATGCCCGAGTTCGCGGATCATTTGATACGACGCCGGGTCGAACGACACTGTCGCCCCTGCTGCTTTGGCTATCTGCGCGGCAGCCAATGCCGCAGCCCGTGGCGGGTCGCTGAACAACGACCACGCCGTGATGTGCACATGCGCCGCATCGGTCAGCATGGCAGTCGGCAAATCGGTCGGCAGCAGACAAAAATCCGCCCCCTGGTTGGTAATCATGCTCCGCTGACCGCCGCGGTCAATCATCACGGCTATGACGCCGGTGTTGTGACTGTCCGACCGTGCGATGGCGCACTGCACGCCTTCGCGTTCGAGGTCGGCGACAATCATATCGCCAAACGGATCATTGCCCACACTCCCCACAAAGCCGGCTGGTCCTCCCAGACGGGCAATCCAGGCTGCTACATTGGCAGCAGAGCCACCGGGTTGGACGGCGATTTTGCCGGTCGTATCACCACCGGGCAAGAGCAACGTATCGGGTTGCACGAGCACATCCCACACCAAATCACCAACGGCAACGATAGTCCCTTGACGCACGATTATTCCTCCAGATGGATGTATGGACAGAGTATACCTGATGGCACAGATGACGGTTTGCCGCACGGTTGACGAACCCAACGCACAATGCTATACTCCTATGACGTGTTGCCTTACCCAAGGCAATTGTGTGTTTTTGTCTGCAATGGGAATCCAGAAGAGGTGCTGTCATAACGGATCGATTACGATTCAATAACCGCATACGTGCGCGCGAAGTGCGACTGATTGACGAAGAGGGCAACCAAGTCGGCATCGTCCAAGTCCGTGACGCTATTCAGATGGCCGAGGAGCGTGGTTTCGACCTGGTCGAAGTCGCCCCCAATGCCGTCCCACCAGTGTGTCGGATCATGGACTACGGCAAATTTCGGTATGAACAGTCCAAAAAAGAGAGTGAAGCCCGAAAGCACCAGAAGCAAGTACAGCTCAAGGAAGTCCGTCTCAAACCCAAGACAGACGACCACGACATCGACACGAAGGCCAAACAGGCCCGAAAGTTCCTGTTGGCTGGTGATAAGGTCAAGTTCACCCTCCGCTTCCGCGGCCGAGAGATTTTCCATCCAGACATCGGCATCCAAATGCTCGAAGGTATGGCCGAAGATTTGCGCGACATCTCTGTCGTAGAGCAAAAGCCACTGATGGAAGGGCGTGTATTATCACTGCTCTTAGCTCCCAATGCCAAAGCACGTGCGCAAGGAGCCAAGCCCGTCAGTCCAACACCGAAGCCGGCTACACAACAAATTCCCGCCGACCCGGTGACTGTCAAAACAGTAGAAGAAGAGGAATAGTCATGCCAAAGATGAAGACCCACAAAGGGACAGCCAAGCGCTTCACCTTTACGGGATCGGGCAAGCTCGTGAGTGCCATGGGACAACGTGGCCACTTCCGTCGCCGCAAATCCACGCGGTTGTTGCAGAGTCTCGACAAGATGCAAGAAGTGCACAAGTCGACCGAAGATCGTGTCTTGCGCGGGTTGCCCTACCGCAAGAAGCACGCCCGATAATACCGGACGGCACCGATACTCATTGATTCGAACATCGTGTAGAGCAAAAAGGCAGGAAGCATAATGGTACGCGTAAAACGTGGAATGATGGCGCGCAAGCGCCACAAGAAGCTGCTTCAGCAGGCCAGTGGTTACCAGGGTAGCCGCAGCCGACGCTACGCAGTAGCAAAACAGACCGTCATGAAGGCGTTGTCATACGCATTTCGTGACCGTCGCGCCCGGAAGCGTGACTTCCGTCGCTTGTGGATTATCCGTATCAACGCTGCAGCCCGCTTGTGCGGTATCTCGTACAGCCGTTTGGTCAACGCGATGAAGAACGCAGGCATCGTCGTCGACCGCAAGATGCTGGCAGATTTGGCCGTGCACGACATGGCCGCTTTCCGCGCAATTGCAGAGCAAGCGATTTCCGCCAAGTCGTGATCACCAGTACGAGTAATTCGTATGTGCGTCACATCCGCTCACTCCGCGACGATCGTTCGTCGCGACGGAGTGAGCGGGTTTTTATGCTCGAAGGCGTCCGCTTAGTCAACGACCTACTCGATGCCGACGTCATCCCCGACTACGTCCTTTTTGACCCGACCACCCTCGACACCACGCCTGCTGGTCAGGCGCTCCTGGCACGCCTGTATGGCATCGCCCATACCTACGAGGCATCCAGTATCGCCATCAAGGCCGCGAGCGACACCAGTAGCCCGCAAGGTGTCATAGCCGTCGCCGCATGGCCCGAGTTGCCTATTCCTGCCCATGATTTCGTCCTTATCTGCGACGAAATCCAGGATCCGGGCAATCTGGGCACCATCATCCGCAGTGCAGCAGCCGTCGGGGTCGACGCAATTTATTGCACGCCGGGCTGTGTCGACGTCTATGCCCCCAAAACCGTCCGCGCCAGCATGGGCAGCATGTTCCGCGTGCCCATCCGGCCCGACGCCGCACTCGACGCCCTGCTGCCCCTTTTGGCAGGCACCCCCATCATCGCCGCCGATGGTGCACCCGGCGCACTCCCGTATACCAGCATCGACTGGCAGCGCCCGCATGCACTCATCATCGGTAACGAGGCACATGGTCTGAGCGCTGCGGCCCAGGCCATCGCACACCAACGTATCGCCATCCCCATGCACCACGGCGTCGAGTCACTCAACGCAGCGATGGCTGCGACCGTCATCCTCTTCGAGGCCCAACGCCAACGCAGCAGTACTCCACGCCCCTAAGCGTGCAGCAGTTCACCGTGGCGTGGTATACTTTTCTCAGAATACAGCGCTGACGAAGCGAGTACGGTAGCCACGGCGTCCAGGGAGTGTCGATCATTGACTGCGAACCGACACCGCACGACCTACCCGAAGTTCCCTTCCGAGCTGTCTCGCTGAACTCTACGGATGCGTAGGTGAGACCGGTACCCGCCGTTATCGGGGTCGAGGGTCGCAGACGCGGCCGAACCAGGGTGGTACCACGAGCCACGCATCGTCCCTGACGAGTGCGTGATTTTTGTGTTCTTTTAGCCGGAGTTTCTATGAGCATCATCGACCAACTCGCAGCCATCGAAGCTGCTGCACTGGCCGCGCTGCACGACATCACTACCGTCGATGCACTGTCCGCCTGGAAGAGCGAATACCTGGGCAAAACCGGGCAAATCGCCAAACTCAGCCGCGAACTCGGCAGCCTGGCTGCATCTGATCGGCCCGCCGCTGGCCAGCGCTTCAATGCAGTGCGCACCAACCTGGACGCAGCCCTCGCCGACCGCGAAGCCACCGTCAACGCCGCCGCCCAAGGACACGCCTTTGCCAGCGAAGCACTCGACGTCACCCTACCCGGGCGGCCACTCACCGTCGGTCGGTTGCACCCCAGCACCCGCGTCTTGCGCATGATTACCGACATCTTCGCCGAGATGGGCTTCCAAGTGTGGGAGTCCCCCGAGGTCGAGACCGACACGCTCAACTTCGAGCTCCTCAACATCCCCGCCGACCACCCTGCCCGCGATATGTGGGATACGTTCTACATCGAGACGCCCCCCGGCGCCGAAAAAGTCCTGCTCCGCACCCACACCTCGCCCGGTCAGATCCATGCCATGCGTGCCCACGCACCCAACCCGGTGCGGGTCATCCTGCCGGGCAAGTGCTTTCGATATGAGCAGGTCAGCACCCGCCACGAGATGATGTTCCACCAGGTCGAGGGCATCGCCGTCGGTACCAACATCACCTTCTCGGACCTCAAGGGGACGCTCATCGGCTTTGCCGAGCGTTTATATGGCAGCGGCATCAAGACGCGGTTCCGCCCGAGCTACTTCCCCTTCACCGAACCGAGTGTCGAACTCGACGTTGAGTGCATCCTCTGTGGGGGCACCGGCTGTCGTATCTGCAAACACAGCGGTTGGCTCGAGGTGTCGGGCGCCGGCATGGTCCATCCCGACGTGCTCCGCAACGGCGGTTACGACCCGGCGATCTACAGCGGCTTTGCCTTTGGCATGGGTCCCGAGCGCATCACCATGCTACGTCATGGGATTGATGATATCCGTTGGTTCTTCTCGGGCGACGAACGCTTTTTGCAGCAATTCATCTAAATGGACACACGCACTACCACAACCCGTGCTGCCGGCATTATCGTGCTGTTGATCTTCATCCACAGCATCGTGCTTGCCGTAACCAACCCCTTGGGCGAGGCTCCTGACGAGCCGGCGCACATGGAGTACGTGCGCTTTGTGGTGGTCAATCAACGCCTACCGATCCAATGCACTGCGCCGTGTGTCAGCGAGGTCGACGGCGAGGGGCATCAACCACCGCTCGCCTATCTGCTCGCTGCCCTCGTCAGTGCGCCGTTCATCGAGCACACCACATGGGTGCCACAGGCCATCAATCCGCAGTTCCTTTGGCGCGGCGGCAGTGACCCACAAGCCCTCGTGCACGGGAGTCGCGAGTATTGGCCGTGGCGCGGCACCATCCTCGCCTGGCGACTGATGCGCCTCGTGTCGGTCGTGTTGGTCAGCGCTACTGCCTGGCTGGTGTACCGCCTCGCCCTGCGCATGAGCACCCCAGCGACGGCGCTTGTGGCAGTGCTGTTGCTCGCGCTGACCCCGCAAACAGCGATTATCGGCAGTACCATGAGCAACGATGCGCTGTTAGGGTTCCTCAGCACCGCCATCCTCATATTGGTCGTCGATACGCGTCGTATCCGTGACCTGCTGGGGGTAGGGGCGCTGCTTGGACTCGCGCTGTTGACCAAACAGAGCGCAATCCTCCTGCTCCCTGCAGTGGTTATTGCCGCCTTCCGCATGCAACGTTGGTCGCATCGGGTGTTGGCCGGCGTACTCGGTGTATCCGTGACAGTCTTGGTAGCAGGCTGGTGGTATCTACGCAACCAGATGCTGTATGGCGATGTATTCGGCCTGCAACTGTTCAATCAAACGTTTGCTGGCACACGCATCGACTGGCAGCAATCAGCCAGCTGGTCCAACGCAGTGGTGCAACTGCTGCGCTCAGCCTGGGGGCTGTATGGCTGGATGACCATCCCGTTGCCGAGCATCTGGTATGGCATCGGCACGACGGTTGTCCTGGCGGGGATCATCGGGGTCGGGTTGCGTCTGGCCCGCCCGCCACGCCTTGGGATGTGGTGGATCTGGAGCACACTGCTGATGAGTGCGACGATGGGCTGGTTGGTTGTTTTTGCATCGACCGTCGGTGCGGTCGCCTGGCAGAGCCGTCTGCTGATGGTGGCCATGCCCCTCTTGGTTATCGTGTTGGCTGCCGGCTTCACCAGCGGATTCGGGTTGATACCCAGCGCGCGCCAGGCGATTGTGATTGCCGCGGTCGCCTTGTGTTGCCAGGTATCTCTGTGGTACGGGGTCGTATTGCCGCGTGTCCCCATGGCGTTGCCCGACCCAGCGACGACGGCCCAGCCGTTGGCACTCGCGCGCGAAGCGATTTTTGCGGCGCCAGGCAGTGCAGGCGGCATCGCGTTGCTCGATCTCGATGCTCCGGCAGGCATTGCACCTGGCGACACGGTCGATCTGACCCTGCGCTGGCAGGTCTACGACCGCCCGATGCACGACTGGCAGGTCTTTTTGATTGTGCGTGACGTCTACAAGCGCGAATACGCGCAGTTCCTCCAACCACTCCTCCCCGGCGTGCCCACCAGCACGTGGACCCCCGGCGATCGGTTGCTGACACGGCACCGCATCGTCATCCCGAGCGATTTGGGCGAGAATTTCTACATGATCCAGATCGGCCTCGTCGACACCAACTCCCCGCTGCGTGCCCAAAAGCGCAACAACGCGCTCGAACTCACCGGCGACAGCATAATTCTACCCTTCAACGTCGGCAATCCGACGCTTCCGTGAGTATGTGCGAAAGGATCTAGCATGCGTATTCCGCTCTCGTGGCTCCGTGACTACGTCGACGTCACCCTGCCCATCGACGAACTCGCCGAACGATTGACCCGCTCTGGTCTCGAAGTCGACAGCATCGAACGCTACGGCATCGAAGGGTCTGAGCTCCCGTGGGACCGCGATCTTATCGTCGTCTGCAACATCCGCGAGGTCACTCAACATCCCAACGCCGACCGCCTGGTCCTCGCCGAGGTCGAATACGCGCCTGGCGTGTTCCACACCGTGGTCACCGGCGCACCGAACATCCAACAATGGAAGGGCCTCGGCCCCATCAACACACCAGTCCGTGCTATCTACGCAAAAGAAGGCGCCGTCCTCTACGACGGCCACGTCGAAGGTCGTGTCAAGGTCAAACTCAAAGGAAAACCCGTGCGCGGCGTCATGTCGGACGCTATGCTGTGCTCCGAAAAAGAGCTAGGCATGTCGGACGAGCACGAAGGCATCCTCCTGCTGCCCGACGACGCCCCCATTGGCGTGCCTCTGGTCGACTATCTCGGTGACGCCGTCATCGACATCGACGTCCTGCCCAATATGGCCCGCACGTTGTCGATCGTCGGTATGGCCCGCGAAATAGCCGCCCTGACCGGCCAGACTGTCCGCCTGCCCAAACCCACCGTCAACACGTCCGGCGCTCCCATCGACAGCAACACCAAGGTCACCATCGAAGCAACCTCCCTCTGCCCGCGCTTCACGGCCACTCTGGTGCGCAACGTCACCATCAAACCGTCGCCCTTTTGGATGCAACGCCGGCTGACCATGGCGGGCCAACGTCCCATCAACAATATCGTCGACATCAGCAACTATGTGATGCTCGAACTGGGCACCCCCAACCACACGTTCGATGCCGATCAGGTCGCCCAAAACCACATCGTCGTCCGAACCGCCAAACCGGGCGAGACCCTCAAAACACTCGACGGCCGCACCCACACCCTTGCCAGCGACCACCTGCTGGTGTGCGACCCCACCCATGCACTCAGCGTCGCTGGGGTCATGGGCGGCGAGAGCAGCGAAGTGAGCACGTCTACGACCAATGTGCTCGTCGAGGCAGCGGTCTGGGAGCCTACCATCATCCGCCGTATGTCGAGCGCATTCAAACTGCGCTCCGAAGCGTCCAAACGCTTCGAACGCGGCGTCGACGGCGAGATGCTCGACCTCGCACAGTTGCGCTTGACTGAACTCTTGCAGACCTACGCCGACGGCATGGTCGCACCCGGGATGCTCGACGTGCGCAGCGTTGCACCCCGTGCGGTTACCATCACACTCACGACTCACGAAGTGCGCCGCATCCTCGGGCTCGACTTCACCGTCGACCAAATCGCAGCCTTGCTCGCCCCGCTCGCGTTCACCTGCACCACTATCGATGCACAGACGCTCCACGTCGGCGTCCCCAGCTATCGCATGGACGTCAGCCACACGGCCGATTTGTGCGAAGAAGTCGCCCGCATGTACGGCTACGACAACCTGCCCAGCACCATCATGGCCGACGAGCTCCCGACGCAGCGCACCAATCTCGCCCTCGAACGCGAACACTACGTGCGCGACGTGCTCGCCGCCGCGGGCCTCAACGAAGCCATCACCTACTCGCTCACCAGTCGCACCTCGGCAGCCAAACTCAATCCGGCCGAACTCGAGTCGGACGATTACTTGCACCTCGCCAATCCACTCTCGCCCGAGCGTGAGTACATGCGCCGCGACATGCTCCCCACCCTGCTCGAATCGGCCGCCGTCAATATCCGCGAGCGCGGCATGACCCGCCTCTTCGAGGTCGGTCACGTATACCATCGCCGCACCGACGCAATCCTGCCGGCCGAGCCCCTGCGCGTCGCCATCGTCGTCGCCGGCAAACGCCACGCCACCGCCTGGAACGCCGCCAGCGCCGACAGCATCGATTTCTATGACATAAAAGGCATCGTCGAGCTCCTCTGCGAACGGCTGCAACTCAGTGGCGTCAGCGTGGCAGCCGCCGAGCTGCCTCACCTCCAACCCGGCCGTAGCGCCGCGCTCATCTTGACTGTGGGCAAAGAGTCGCATGTCGTCGGTTCATTCGGTGAACTCCACCCCGACGCCCGCGCCCGCTTCGACATCCCTGCCATGCGCGTCGCCGTCGCCGAGCTCAATCTCGAGCTCATCCTCGCCCACGCGAGCGTGCCCCGCTACACCAGCATCTCGCGCTACCCGGCGGCCAGCCAAGACCTGGCGTTCATTGCGCCCATTGCGGTCAGCGCACAGGCCATCGAAGCGTCGATCCGCAAGTACGCCGGCAACGCACTCAGTAGCATCGAACTCTTCGACGTCTACGCCGGTGCAAATTTGGGCGACGGCGTGCGCAGTCTGGCGTTCCGCATCACCTTGCGCAGTACCGAACGCACCCTCAGCGACGATGAAGTCACCAAGCTCCGTGCCTAAATCATCCGTGGCGTCGAACACGACAACGGCGCCAAAATTCGCAGCTAACACCGGAATACGCACACCCGTCCACGA